>CAKZYJ010000463.1 GCA_937884755.1 uncultured Flammeovirgaceae bacterium | reverse complement strand
CTGGAGCAGCACAATGCCTGGTGGCCCTTTGCCGCCATTGTAACATTGGGAGTAGTGGGCACCGCTCTAGCACTAATCATTTTCAATAAGCTCGTACAGGTGCGCACCCCGGTGTTTGCCACCTCGGTTACGTACCTTGTTCCTATGGTTGCCCTGCTGTGGGGGTTTATTGACGGGGAAAGTCTCAATTACCGTCATTTTCTCGGAATGGCCGCTATTCTGGGAGGAGTATTTATCGCTAACCGGCTCTGAATTAATCAGCCTGTCCAAAGGTTGATCGATTCATTGAACTAATCTTCGTACTGATTAATAGCTGGAATACTTTCATTGCCAATCTATACATGGCTGCGGCTTAACGCTTCAATTTTTCCCAAGGAAATGATGTATGAACGATGAACGTGCATAAACCGCTTCGGACGTAGCTTCTTTTCCAGGACCACCGTAACGACAGAAGCACCAGAACACGCTAGCGCCATAATACTTTTGTTCAGGAGTGCACGTAGACTGTCCGATAACGGACACACTGTCTAGGTAAAAAGTGCGTTTGACGCTATTTTAAGGGGTTTTTCGCAGTTGGCACAGCAGTTGAAATATACTATTGCAAAGACGTGAAAATGTTGAGACGCAACATTTCGCGTCTCAACATTTACCCAAAAATTTAAATAATCATGACAACGCAAGTTAATACCCCCAACAGTTTATTTATTGACGCTGAATTCGCTGCTATTCCTTATTCCAAAGCTACATTACAGCTAAATGAGCAGTTAGGAATGCAGAGAAATACTACCCCCTTCTCTGGTATAGAGACCGGTAAATTTCGCCGACTGTTTGACCGGCATACTACTGCTTTTCGCCGACGTTGGTAGCAGTCGCTAGCCCCTCAGAATTTAGGGAAGGGCTAGTCAAGTTGTTCCTGGACTTTGATAAGAGCAGAATCAATATCAATGGCAGCCGCCACTTTCACTGATTCTTCTTTCTCAAAGCTTCGCTCTAGTACGTATACCGTTGGCCTTACTGATTCGGCCACACCGGAGATTAGAATCGACAGTACGACAAACCCCACTTGAATAGAATACTGATACATGGATTAGGCTGCTTGCCAATGTTCCAAATCAGTTAGTGATAACACTTCTATATCAATGGTTGGTATGTCGATAGAGCAGGGCAAAGGCGAGCTTAAGCGAACAATAACTCACACAATAAATAAAGAAACCAGTAAAAATTTAACCCTAAAAATTAATAGTTATGAAAAAGGTAATAGCTTCTCTCACACTAGCATTAGCAGTAGGTATACTTTCCCCAAGCTTTGCTGCTACCGAACCAACAGCAGTTAGTGATGATTCTTTTCAAATAAAATTTTTTGTGCGATCTCAAAATACGAGCCTCGATGTTTTTGTAGAACGAACTGACGGTACTCTCTTACTAGTAAAATTTCGGGATGCATCAGGAAGAGTACTGGCCAAAGGCAAAATAGCTGATGATCAGGGAGGGGTACGATTTGATATGTCTAACCTCAAAGATGGTATCTATCAGGTGGAAGTTACGGATGGTGATACTAAACAAATAGAAAGTTTTGAGCTAAAATCAACCACCCGAAGAAGCCTGACTCTTCAATAATTTGGATCGGTAGCTTCGGTACAACAACGATGCTGAGGCTACTTTCTTAGTTGACAGACCGGGTCGTAGAGTGTATTGCTTAGAAAAACTCTAATCTCCCGATAAGTAGCCGAAAAATGAAAAGCTAAGCATTAAGTGAAAATTAAGTAGATTAGTTTAACACTGAGAAGGCCGGGTTCAATGAATCCGGCTTCTTTTTTTTGCCTCGTATATATGGCCGACATACTGGGTGGAAGATCGCTAGCCAACTGTACCAGTCGTACGGCTCTTTATACCGAACTATCTGCTGTTTTAGAGTAGTAGAAAAATCTGCCTGCCTGATCTATGGAAGCTCGTACATTACCAGATGCAGAATGCATCCATACATCACATATGTAAGATTATGAAAAGGGTAAATATTACAAATCTAGTGCTGGCACTAGATTTAAGGTAATTAATGTACAGAAAAAACCTTTTAGCATATGTCCACAAGCAGAAAAAATTTTTGGCGGTTCGCTCTACTATCATTCATCGTAGCAGTTGGAGCTTGTCAGGATAACACCGTAGAAGAAGCAACTGATGACCAGCGAGTCCAGATAAATGATAATCCTAGTCAACTGCATGAACGAGTTCGGGTGCCGGAGTATGAAGAAACATTATCATTTGACGAAGTAATTACAACTTCGGAGAATGGACGCCTGGAAGAGACCGATAGTGATGAAAATCCAGGTTACGCATTAGTGATGCGAGCTGAAGTTTCTCCTCCCTCTTTTGAAGATAACACACTAAAAGCTTCTCATGTATTTATTGATGAAGGATTAGCCTTTGTAAGCTATAACACTGAGGGGCCGCAGTTTATGGGCGGGTTTGAGGTATACGATGTCAGCCAAGCCGATTCTCCGGAGCTTATCTATCAGGTGTTGGTAGACGGTACTGATTATAGTTCTATATATTATGAGGACGAAAAAATTTATCTGGCGGGAGCGGTAGCTAATCCGGAAGGACTTGGAGTAGATTCAGGAGCCATTTTAGAAATATTTCCCTATCCGCTAAGTGAAGAGGATACCTCTACAGTGGTGGATGTTGCCAGCTTTGTTGCTACTGATGTTAAAGTTAGCGGTGATAAGATCTACGTAACTTCTGGCTCGGCGGGTGGCCTTCAGGTTTTTGATAAAAATACGCTGGAAGAATTAAACTCGATTGAGATGGAAGATGCTCGCTCGGTGTCTTTTAATTCATCTCAGTTTGTCGTAATGCAGGGCACCCCCGCGCGAGTGCAGGTATTTGAAACGGCTACTACTACTTTTCAGCAAATATTTACTGCCGGTGGAGCTGAGATTGCCGAGTCTAAATCAATCGTTCATTTAACTGAAGACAAAGTTTTCGTGCCCACCGGACGAGAAGGCTTGAAAACGCTGGACTTATCCACTGGTGATTTGTTACAACAGTTAGAACTTCCTGAGTTACCGGATATTGCTCCCGAACTCATTGTAAGTAACGGAGTATCCGTGAATGGCGACAAGGTATTTATTGCGAACGGGGCTGCTGGACTATTTGTGGGTTCGTACCAAACCGACGATGAGGGTATTAACCTGTTAGGAAGCGTAAATTTTGGTGCCTCAGCCAACTTTGTTCAGAGCGAGGATGATGTAATATTTGTGGCTACCGGAACCGGAGGGCTGAAAATTTTAGAGATTGTTACCTACAACCCCGAAGAGGGCGACTATATTACCATCGGTGATTGGGACGATAAAGGTATTCCTGATTACCTCTGCGAAACTAATACTGAGCTTAGTGATGAGCAGAAGAACCTGATAGAGGAGAATTTCAAGCCGACTAAAAACCTCATCGACCGGCAACCATCTTACTTTGAATCTGGAGTAGTTACTGATCTAACTATTGAAGAAGATACTGATCTAACGGTGTCTTTTTATAGCGAGTCTGCCGGGTGGAAAAATACGCTGGGCTACTACGTATACGATCAGAATAATCCACCGGCTACTGCCAGTGAGATACAGAATATGACGGTGCTCTTCCCTAATGCTTCAGCCAAAGGCAAGGGTGGCGGACTAGTACAGGGCGATAAGATTTGTATCACCAACCTTAAGGCCGGACAGGTAGTAGGCTTCTTCTTAGTGGCTCAAGGGTGGAAAAATAATCAGGCAACTTCAGGTATTTATACCCACTACTCTACGATTGATTTGAACGTAGATCGGGCCGAGCAGCATCGTCAGGCGAATCTGCTACTGAGTACCGGAGAAAATAGTCCGGTAATTCTGGGCTTCGAGGATATTAAATTACCCGGAGGCGATAAAGACTACGATGACGCGGTGTTCTTACTAGAGCCAAGTAATCTGAACAGTATTGACTACAGCAAACTGGTTTCTATTCAGTAATATGAATAACGAGTAAGAACATCATTAATTCTCTCGAGGGCTAACAGACAGCTTGCGTAACGCCAAATTCTTCGGCAGACGCAAGCTGTTTTGCTTTGCTCTAGTTATTCAACTACTTATTTTTCGTCCAAACCTCGTGCATCGGCTCTCCTCGGCTATTTAACCCTTTGTGGTACCAGTCATCGTCAGCACGGTTATACTGAAAGGAAAGGGAAGCTCCTACCCGACTATCATCGCGGGAGAAAAACTCAATTTTCTCGGTGTACGTACCATCCTCAGCAGCCTCGTAGGTGCCACCTCCGGTACCTCGAAAATCTTTGGTTTCGTAGTTAAAGGCTGCCCACTGAAAACGATTACCGGAAAGAATCTTGATCGTCATGCGAGGACCAGGCTGCCGACGTTCGCCTTCGTTGCCCTCTTCATCTACGCGGGTGGCAAAGCGCCAGACTCCGGTGAGGGGAGTAGATTCTTCAGCAATACGTTCCCACACTAGAGTTCCGTTGGGAGTGTTTTTTAGGGTAAGCTGATCACCACTTAACTGAGCCGAGTAAGAGATTGGATTACGTACCTGGGAAGCATCGTCTGATAAGAAATCATAGAGGATATTGAGTTTATCATCAGCCATTTCGTAGCTCCCGCCCCCGGCATTGATAAAACTACCGTCTGATTGATGCTGCCCAAACATGAAGTAACCATCTTGCAGTATAACTATGGCTTCGGTACCCACTAATGGTTGGCCGTCTACACTGGCTAGTTTCCACCCTCCGTCTAGCGGAGTTTGGGCCCAACTAACGCTAGAGAATAACAAGCAGAATAAACAGTAGCCGGAAAAAAGTGCTTTCATAGTATTTCAGGTTGAGTAATGTATAGAGAACTACGGAAGGTAAAGAAAGCGGAAATTTCTGGTTGAGGCTAGAAATTAGTTAAGTATTCTCCTCAACGCTAAAGACAACTTCCTCGGTCAGCGCATCGGTCATGCGTAGCAAATTGACTTTATCATCAAAGTCAGCGTGAAAGGCAAAAGGGCGATTTTCCAGAATATACTGATAGATAAATCAGTCGGTTTTAGGAGTAGGCACATTCAGCACTTCGGAGAAAGCGATCCAGCGTAGCTCACCTTCGTTGCAGGGCGGGGGAGGAAGGCGGTCAATGTCGGCTACGTACACGAAGTTAATCCAGTTGTACTTGGTTGGCGAGGTTTCTACTAGCGTACCGCAGTACTTCATAGTAGCAACCTCAATACCGGTTTCTTCCCACGTCTCCCGAATGGCCGCACTAAGCGGGTCTTCAAAGGGATCGAGCTTACCGCCTACCGGAGTGTATAAGCCCTGATTGGGTTCTTTCAGTCGCTTCAACAGCAGAAAATCGTTTTGATGGCGTAGCACGCAAAGTGTCGCCGATTTTTTAAGTCCTTCGGGTACGCTGGCCATGCTAGGTTTGATTAAGTAATTCTTGAAACAGTTCCAGATGCTGACTTACATGAAAGCCATCCATCAGTGCATGGTGCACATGAACCGATACTGGCATGGTTCGCTTGCCGTCAGTCTCGGTCATCTTCCCGAAGGATATTTTTGGTATGCTATCGGCGTGGCTAAAACTACGAGCGTGCGATACCGAAGTGAACTTAATCCAGGGCAGCGAAGAATAGTGAATGACCCCTTCGGAGGTGGTAGCCGGTTCCAATCCCGATGTGATACGGATACGCTCAATCTCATCTTGCGCTAGTTTCTCAAATTCCCGAAAATCTTCAGCGTAGGGAATATAACTGAAACCAAATGTGCCGTTAGGTCGGTTGATGGTAGCTGAGGCACCAACATGATCGTATACGATCACGTCGTCGCCCACAATGCGGTAGCAGAAAGGCTCAGTCTGGTTAACTGCCATAATAGATTTATGCAGATAGTACAGAAAAAAGGAAGTGTCTCGCTCCTTCGCGCGACTGTAGGCCACGGTACAGTCCACTTCCACGCATACCCCAAAAAATGGCTCCTCGAAGCGGCGAAAGAACTGAAAGTGTTCCTTACGATCCCAAGTGGCTAGGTTAGTTTTATAGGGCATAGGTGGTGTTTCTTATTTTTTATGACTATCGGGTTAGCGTAGAATGGCGGCGTCGGTTTCCGGGTCTTGATCTTGGCCCAGAATAAACGCCATCAGATCGGCTAGCTCCTGATGGCTTAGCAGTTGATCCAGGCTCTGAGGCATCATAGACACATCCAGAATTTCGGTGGAAGTTATTTCGTCAGTAGGAATACGAACCGAAGTCTGGGGCGAAGTACCTAGCACAATTGCATCCGGGCTTTGCTCCTGAATAATTCCAACATACTCTTGGGAGGGAGTGGTAATCTTGTAGGTCTCGTATTCTCGTACAAAACTGACACTAGGGTAGAGAACAGCTTCCAGTAGATCATGAGCCGAGCGGTCTCGTTGGATAGACGTCAGGTCCGGTCCTAAGTTCCCGCCTTCCGGCCCGAGGGTGTGGCAGGTAGAACAGATTGCCTTGCCGAAGTACAGACTCCGACCCCGCTCAATGTCTCCCTGCACGATCATCTCCTCCAGTTCGTTTAGCCGTTGGAGGCGTTCGGCCTGTACTTTCTGCAATTTTGTGAGTAAGGCATCTACCTCCGGTTGCACTTCTTCAGGGTAGGAGGCAAACGCTGCTTGTAGATTTTCTTCGGAGAAACCATCCAAACTAGGTGAATCTTTCAGCGTGGTTGCTAAGGCAGTACCTACCTCTGGAGCTTGCGCCCCCTGGAAGACGGGTAGTAAACGGGGCAGAATAAAAGCATCGGCTTGAGGGAGATATTCTTTAGTTATTGTCAGCAGTTGGGCTTCGGTTATAGTAGCCTGGGCCAGGGTGGTAGCAGCTTGTTGCCGCAGCGGAGCCGCATTATCCGGGGCCAGTTGAGTGTATAAATACTGGAAGTGGGGATCGGTTAAAACAGAATCAGTTCGGATAAGGGTAGTGAGAGCTTCTATTCGTAGTTGGTCGGTATTCTGAGGATTATCAGCTACCTGTTGAAGAACAGAGGTCAATGTGCTCACCTCCCGCAACTGCACTATATCCAGGGCCTTAGTCTGTAAAGCAGAGTTGCCGGAGAGTAATTGATTCTTTAGAGCACTAATCCAACTGTGGGGCAACTCCTCCACACCACAAGCAGAAATAGCGTCCAGCAGAAACAATTGCTGGTCGGTGGTAGACTGCTTTAGTTGATTTGCTATGAATGCTTGCATATCGGTATCTCCGCAGAAAGACACCAGCAAGTTACCGTACAGTTTTTTCTCTTCTGCGCTGAGGGGTTCACCGGAAAAACGGTTGCCCAAATAGGAGGTCATATCCCTTGCCCACTCAGGATGGTGTGCCGCCACCCAAAGCGCGGTGTTTTGCAGGTCGGGGTTTCCACTCGTCAGAAAGCTGGTGAGTTGTGATGCTTTAAGGGGGGAATCCGGAATCTGATCCAGTGCAATCAGCGCAGTTCGGCGCACCTTAGGGGAAGTATGGGATAATGCCTGAGCCAGTAGTTCCGGCTCATTCAGCGAGATTAAAGCGTAGATGATGGCGTGCTCTACAAAACGATCGCTAACACCTTCCGCTGCCGAGAGCAAAGCCGGAACAGCGGCAGGGTTGCCGATCTGCCCCAGTGCCGTAGCGGCCTGACGTTTTATGGCTTCTGCTCTATCCAGAAGATCAATGAGAGGACTTACTGAAGCAGTATCTTGGGCCAGCCCTAGTGAGCGGGCGGCTGCCACCGCTACCGGTACTTCCGAATCATTCAAAGCGGTGCGAACGGCAGACAAGGCCTGGCTACTTCCGATCCGGTAAAGGATAAAGACTACCCGGGTGCGAATATCTGGGCCCTCAGCCGTGGAAAGAGTTTCAGATAGATAAGGAACCGCCGTTTCGCCCAAATCCACCAACTGCTGAATAGCCCGGTCTCTTACAAACGGACGGGTATCGCTGAGGTAAACTACTGCTTCTTCTGCTGGCAGGGCAGACCAATCAATTTGATTACCGAATGGATCTTCTACCGCAGGAGCATCGGCCCGACGCACCCGGTAAATAGCACCCTCTAACTCTGGCTTAGACACCTGCGATAGCGGACAGCCTTTAATGAACCAACCGCCGGTTTCCACTACCAGCAAACTACCGTCCCCGTCTTCCAGCACATCGGTAGGGTGAAAGTCTTCGTTATCGGTAGCAAAGAATATCTCATCTTCAGTGCGAAAGGAGGCTCCATCGCGGTACAGTTTATGGCGCAGAATGCGGTGAGTGTTGAACTGAGCACTAAACAAATTATTGGTAAAATCCTCGCCCAGGGCGGTACCCCGGTAGCGGCCAATGCCCGAGGGAGCCACACGGGAATACTTAGTGACTACTGGCATCAGGTCTCCGGTACGTGGTAGTTGGTCGCGGTCAATATTGCGGTTGGGCTTAGGGTAGACCCCCCCTTCCGTCCAGTAAACCAACGCATCCCGTTGCCCGGCGGAGGGGTTGGTGAAGTAGGTTTCGGTGCCAATGGGTTCGGAAGCCTCCGTGAAGGTTAGTTCTACCGGATTATTCATGCCCCCGGCCGAGATCCACTCCAAGCGAGACGCATCGGGTAGCATTCGCCAGATACGGGATGTTTCGCCCACCAGCCGCTCGCCTTC
>CAKZYJ010000462.1 GCA_937884755.1 uncultured Flammeovirgaceae bacterium | reverse complement strand
CTCACAACCATGAACATCAATCTGGTGGCAGGTCGAAACTTTTCAGCTAAACGTCCGGCTGATCAGACTCAATCCATCATCATTAACCAGGCACTGGTCCGGCTTTTTGGGTTGGATCAACCATTGGGAGAAAGGATTCGCCTCGGCGATAAAGGAAACCCAAATTTTCTGGAGGTAATCGGGGTGGTAAAAGATTTCCAGCAAGGCTCATTACACTCCAACCTGGAGCCCCAGCTTTTCCGGATGGGTGCTACCAACCGTCTGGCCGTAAAGCTTACTGGCAATCTTACCGCTGGGTTAAAACACATTGAAGAAAGCTGGGCGGACGTATATCCTAATACTACTTTTGACTACTCTTTTCTGGATGACACCCTGCAAGATATGTACACTGCCGATCAGATACGAGGACGGGTTTTTCTGCTGCTGTCGCTGGTTACTCTCTTCATTTCCTTCGCCGGTCTCTACGGGCTGGCTGCTTTCCTAACCAAACAACGAGTTAAAGAAGTGGGTATCCGAAAGGTGCTGGGAGCAGGATTAGGAAGTATTGTTATGCTCATGACTCACCGATTCCTGATGCTAGTCGCTATTGCAGCACTACCCGCATTCGTATTAGCTCAGTACACCATGCGGGAGTGGTTAGAAAACTTTGCTTATCGGACTGACATCAGCTACCACATGCTAGGAGTACTGCTGGTAGCTACGCTAATTCTTACATTTCTAACCACGGGTTGGCACGCTAGCCGAGCGGCACTAGCTAATCCGGTAGACTCACTACGAAATGAGTAAGAAGGCCTCTAATCCACCCCGCTGGGCTGATCGTTTGCTGGAAAACTTCTGCAACCCTCAACTGTTAGAAGAGGTGCAGGGAGATTTGTACGAACTATACAGTGAATGGGTGACCGAATACGGAGAGCAGAAAGCTAACCGGCTCTATCTTTTTCATACCCTTAAATTTTTTAGACCCTTTGCGTTGCGAAGGAATAAACACTCAAATACTTACCCTACTATGATGCTTAAGCACTATTTCACCACCGCCTACCGCAATCTGATGAAGCACAAGAGCTTCTCATTTATCAATATTGCCGGGTTAGCGCTAGGAATTACCTGTTTTACGCTCATTGCACTCTATGTGCGTTACGAATTGAGCTTTGATCGCTTTCATCCCGATGCCGACCGTGTCTACCGAGTCATTCAGCAGAAAGCGGGTGATGGCGATGCTTTTTCCCGCACCGGTGGGGCCCACATCACTCCATTACAAGAAATTGCCGAACTGGAGGAGGTCGTCCGACTGTATCGAACTCCGATTGAAGTGCAACGGCTAGACGATGCTCAGGCTGAACGATTGAACGAGGAGCAGTTCTACTTTGCTGATAGTAATTTTTTCGATGTTTTTAATTTCCGTTTACTGAGAGGGGAAGCAAATATTCTGGCCTCACCGAGTGCGGTTATCCTCACCGAGTCTACTGCCCAACGGTACTTTGGCGACCAAGATCCACTGGGTCAAACCATTCGCATTGGTGATAGCTTGTCGCTGGAGGTGCAGGGGGTAATGGAAGACAGTCCCAATAATTCTCACTTCTCCATGGATTTTCTCACTTCCATAGCCGCTCTTAAGCAGTATTACAATAACCCCGGCCCTTTTGAAAGCTACTGGTGGCCCTGGTTGTGGACTTACGTGAAACTTCAACCCGGTGCCGAGGCCGCCGCTGTAAACTCCCAGATAGTAAAGGCCGTTGAAAAATACCGAGGAGCAGATGTGGCACGGAATTTTATTCCTCAATTGCAACCGCTCACGGACATTCACCTTTACTCTACGAATACTACTAGCGACCCTAGTGCTAACAGCGATATAACCTACGTGGCTATCTTCTCAGCTATTTCACTGCTTATTCTGCTCATTGCCTGTATCAATTTTACCAACCTCTCATTAGCGCGTTCGGTGAAGCGGGCGAAAGAGGTGGGAATACGCAAGGCAGCCGGAGCGGGACGGGGTATGCTGATGCGCCAGTTTTTGGGTGAGTCCTTTCTTCTAAGTATACTAGCTTTAACGATTGGGTTATTGTTAGCCGAATTACTCTTGCCTTATTTTAACGACCTGGCCTATCGGGATTTAGAAATAGCGATACTGAATCAGCTTCCGTTTTGGCTACCTCTGCTGGGCGTTGTTATGCTGACTGGGCTACTGGCCGGCAGCTATCCGGCCTGGATACTTTCGGGATTGCAGGCCGCCCGGGTGCTCAAAGGGAGAGTAGGGCAAAAGTTGGGTAGCCGTCAGTGGCTGCAACAGGGCTTGGTCGTATTCCAGTTTGTAGCTTCTATTGCGCTGATTGCCGGTACGCTCATTGCCTATCAGCAGCTCACCTTTTTGCGGGAAACCTCTTTAGGGTTTGAGAAGGAACAGATACTCACTATACCCGCTCCGCAGATAAGCAGCACCGAACAAGTGGAAAAGATAGCTGCCCTAGAACAGAAGTTCTCTCAGTTAGCGGGGGTATCGTCAGTGAGCCGAGCCTACGTACGTCCGGGCTTCGGACACGGCATGGACCGAGCTTACGAAGTGGAAGGGCTGACCGAAGAAATTGCGCCTGAAGACCGGGTATCCCGCCAGCATATTGGCTACGATTATTTTAATCTGCTGGATATTCCTCTGGTTAGTGGGCGAACTCTTTCGGCTGAAAGCGGTGCCGATGCTACCGATGCAGTAATCCTGACCGAAGCCGCGGCTAAGAACTTCGGGTTTACTCCTGAGACTGCCCTAGGCAAGAAGGTACGGACCTACGTATACGAAAATGGCCAAACCTACGGCGACCTCACCGGCACCGTAATTGGTGTAGTAAAAGACCACCACAGTGCCTCCATGAAAGAGCGTATTGCCCCCATGGTATTTATGAGCAGTGAAGGAGCTTACAGTAGCTATACCCGTCATTTATTAGTGAAAGCCGGTGGTTCACCCCAGCAGGTGCTAAGTAGCTTGGAAGATGCCTGGAAGGACGTATTTCCCGACCGCCCGCTGGTGGCTTCGTATCTGGATGCTGAGCTAGAAATGCGCTATCAGGCCGAACAGCGGTTGGGCGACATTATGATTACGTTTAGTGTGCTAGCCATTCTGATCGCCTGTTTAGGATTATACGGATTAGCTTCCTACCTGGCCGAGCGCCGCACTAAAGAAATGGGCATCCGAAAAACGCTAGGTGCCAGTGTGCAGCAATTGTTACTACTCTTTAATCAGGACTTTCTCCGGCTTATCGGTATTGCTTTTATCATTGCCATCCCGATTGCCTGGTACGCAATGGATCGGTGGTTACAGGATTTTGCCTACCATGTATCCATCGGCCCCATTATATTTGTGGTAGCCGGACTGCTGTGTTTAAGCATAGCCATGCTTACGGTTAGCTATCAGGCCTTGCGTACTGCACAGGTGAACCCAGTAGACTCACTACGAAATGAGTAGGTAGCAGGACTCACACCGACCACCATCTAAGAGGCTCGATTACATAGCATTTCCGTACTACTAGACTCCTAGAGGGCATTAGGAAGCTTACAAGAACACAACTATCTTTAGAAAGAAGAATAGTTAAAGCATGAAGGAACTACTGAATGGGTAGCCTTCACTTTTTAAGTAAATGATCTATCTTCTATTACTCTAATTGCTTCTAGTATGCTTCGTAACTATCTAACCATTGCTTTCAGACAAATTAGTAAGTATTCATATTCTAGTGTACTGAATATTTCAAGCTTGGTATTAGGCATTTCCTGCTTTGTGATCATTCTGCTATTTGTGCGTCATGAGTTAAGCTACGATCAATTTCACCAACACGCTGATCGTACCTGGCGGATTACGACCCAGTTCGAGCAAGATGGTCAGGAGGTGAAGTGGGCCATTACCAACGGGTATTTAGCTTCTCTATTACCCGAACAAGTTCCGGAAGTAGAAAAGGCTACTAAAGCGCAGGTGGTACAAGCGGAGTTAGCCTTGCAGGCAGATAACAGCTATTTTACGGTACCTGAGAATAGCGGCTTTTTCGTAGATGCTAACTTCTTGGATGTGTTAGGTTTTGAGATTGTAGCCGGGAACCCTACTACCATGTTGAACGAACCAAACTCCATTGTGTTAACTGAGTCTTTAGCCTTGAAGTATTTTGGTACAAAGGATGTAGTAGGCGAAACAATCGTTTGGGCTAGCTTCAACGGCCGTACCTTGGCCGTCACTGGCGTTTTGAAAGATCTACCACGAAACTCGCACATGCAGTTTGACTACTTATTACCAGGCACTACATTGCCCTACTGGCCGCGATTCAGTGATCCGAAAAAAGGAGGCTTTCCGGTATATGTATACTTTGTCACCCGACCGGAAATATCTGAACAGAACTTACGATCGAACATTGCTGAGGTCACTGCCCAAGGCTACCCGCATTTAAAAACCTTTCAGTTTCCCATTCAGAAATTGACGGATATTTACTTTAACGCGGATAATCTTTTTGAACACACTAAAAAGGGCAATCGTAATTTCATCCGAATCTTAACGCTGGTGGCTTTCTTTATCCTGATTATCGCTGGTATTAACTACGTGATTGCTCGAACCGCTACTTCGGTTCGACGGGCCAATGAAATGGGAGTACGAAAGACCCTGGGGTCATCCCAAAAATCACTCATCGTTCAGTTGCTTTCCGAATCGCTACTACTAAGTTTACTAGCCGGAGTATTTTCAATTATGGTGACTGAGTTTTTGTTTCGCTACGTACTTGCTTCCTGGTTCGGTATTGAGCTAAGTCTACTGGATCGGCCGATCTGGATTCCGTTGTTGCTGACCCTTAGTCTGGCTCTAGGGCTGTTGGCCGGACTTTTTCCCGCCTGGAAGATATCCTCGTTACCTACCAATAAAATTTTAAGAAAAGAATTGACGCTCACTCGAGACAAGGTGTTCAGTATCAGAAGTACGCTGATCATGCTACAATTTGTTTTTACCATTATTTTGATAGCCGGAAGCATTGTGGTGCTCAAGCAGCTTCACTTTCTAAAAAACAAAGACGTTGGATACGACAAGGAAGCCGTGATCAATATTAGCCGAGCCTCTGGCATAGAATCTGCTCGCTGGAACTACTTTAAAGAAACCATTCGTCAGGAAACGGGAGTCACTAATGTAGGGGCTACGCGCTATAAATTCTTCAGTGACTACAAGGCTTCGGGTATCAAAGTAGTTAACCAGGCTACGAACGATACGCTTTCGGTCAGGGTGCAGTACAATGTGGTGGACTATGACTTTATTCCTACTATGAATATGCGGATAGTAGAAGGGCGTAATTTTTCCCGAGACTATGCTACCGATACGGCCGCCATCATTATCAACGAAGCCGCTAAGAAGTATCTAGGTCTGAAGAATGCTGTCGGACAGGAAGTGCTGAACCCAGCCGGAGGGCCTAATGAAAAAATTATTGGAGTGGTTAACGACTTTCATTTTCAGAACTTCAATCAAGAGATTATTCCTATTGTGTTGCGCCTGGAGCCTGAGACTAGTAACAATTTACTAGTTAGAGTCAATGCCCAAAGCTGGCAGCAAACGCTCGCACAACTTGAGCGTCGTTGGCAAGAAAGTGACATTATAGTGCCATTTGAATACAGCTTTCTAGACGATTGGTTTGAGAAGATGATAGAGAAAGAAACTCAGCAGAGTCGACTCATCACCATGTTTACGGTACTAGCTATTGTCATTGCTGCTTTAGGGCTTTTGGGGCTTATTAGCTATACCACCCAGCAAAAGAAAAAAGAGATTGGTATTCGTAAGGTACACGGAGCTTCGGTAAAACATATTCTAGCACTGATTAATCAACGTTTCTTAGTGCTATATGTCGTGGCGTTGGTGGTTGCCGTACCGCTTTCTGCTTACGGCATCAATCAGTGGTTACAAAATTTTGCCTACCGGGTTCAGATTAGCGTGGTAGATTATCTACTGACCGCAATCTTGATGCTGATCATTGTGATCGCTACTATTAGTTTTCAATCGGCTAAAGCCGCCTCCACTAATCCGGTGGATACACTGCGGAATGAGTAACCGGAGTTCCTTAAATTTCATAGCTATCTACGAAATAGGGTCTTTCGTATTTGAAGTTTTACCGCTCTTCTAACTGTTCGCCTTTGTACAGCCACTGCCCGATTGCGAACACTCCTTAATGGACACATCCCTCTCTGAAGCCGCTCAGAGCGTTGGCAAAGGGTTTGTTATACCGAAATAGAAGTAATAACGCTATAACAAAACCTAACCGATGAGAAGAAGCGATTTAGGCGAATTTGAAGAAGTTGTTTTACTATCCGTAGCGGTGCTAACGCCCCAGGCCTACAGTGTAGCTATTGCCGAAGCCCTGGAGGAAGAAACGGGGCGAACAGTTACCACCGGTGCCGTTCACGCGGCCCTCCAGCGGCTAGAAAAGAAAGGCTTTGTCAACTCCCAAATGGGTGAAGCTACTTCTGAACGAGGCGGACGTCGCAAACGACTATTTACCGTTACCATCGCTGGTAGCCGTATCCTGCACGAGGTTCAGGCAGTGCGCAACCGGCTGTGGAACCGGATTGCTCCATCAAGTTTACCCAAAATCAGTTTTACTTAAGTATGGCTACTTCAGACTGTAAGCCTGATACCCCTCCCCAGTGGGTAGACAAGCTACTCGAGTGGCTCTGCCCCCCCGAAATCTTAGAAGAAGTACTCGGTGACTTGCACGAACGCTACTATCTGAGAGTACAGAAGGAAGGAGTTAAAAAAGCCCGGAGTGGCTACTGGCGGGAGGTGCTAGCGTATCTGCGACCTTCAATTTTTAGACGTAAATCACTTCAGTATAGTTATCCAACCATTACCGATATGCTACGAAACTATTTCAATATTGCTAGACGTAACGTTTATCGAAACAAAGCCTATTCACTAATTAATGTGCTGGGCTTAGCCCTGGGAATTACCGGTGCTATACTGATTTTTACTCTGGTGAAGTACCACTTGAGTTTTGATACTTTTCATACAGAAAAAGATCGGATTTATCGCGTCACTACTGAGTTTCACCAGGAGGAGATAGCCTACGATCAGGGTGTTCCGCAACCCATCGGGAAGGCCCTTCGCGATGATTACACCTTTGCCGAAAAAATAGCAATGGTCTATAGCAACTCAGATTGGCTGGTCTCTATTCCATCGGCTGAGGATGATAAAAAGTTCAAAGAAGCTGTTGCGTTTGCGGAGCCGGAGTTTTTTGATATGCTGGACTTTCCTTTGATACAAGGTGATAAAAACACCATCTTAACCAAACCCAATACGGCGATTGTTACTGAAAGGATTGCGGAGAAATTTTTCGGAGACCAGAACCCGATCGGTCAAATGATCCGGGTACACAACAAGCTGGAGTTCAGAGTTACTGGAGTTCTACGGGATTTGCCGATCAATACCGACCGTCGGGACGAAATCTATGTATCGTACAGTAACTTGAAAGACCACAATGAGTGGTTAGCTGGTGATAGTTGGCAGGGAGTGGCCGGAGGTATGCACTGCTTTATGCTGCTAAAACCCGATGTCCTACCTTCTGATGTAGATAAAGCTTTTCCCGAACTGTCTAAAAAATATTATAACGAACGGGATGCGGAAATATACCAGTTTAAACTTCAACCTATTTCAGATATCCACTTCAATCCTGATTTGGGAGGCTATATAGCCAAGAAAAACCTGTGGGCTTTGTCCCTGATCGGCCTGTTTCTAATCATTACGGCTTGCGTGAACTTTATCAACCTAGCCACTGCCCAAGCCCTTCGCCGGGCGAAAGAGATTGGGGTACGGAAGGTACTAGGAAGCAAACGGGGGCAGCTTTTCTGGCAGTTTATAGCCGAAACAGCCTTAATCACAACGTTGGCACTGGTATTAGCCTTTGTGATTGCTCAGTCGGTGCTACCCTACCTAAACCAACTGCTTGATATTCAGCTTCAGATCAACATCTTTCAGGATGTTTATCTGCTTATCTTTTTGCTCTTCCTGCTGCTGGTCGTGATCGTACTCTCCGGCTCTTATCCCGGTTTAATTATGGCGGGCTTTCAGCCGGTGCTGGCCCTGAAAGGTAAATTATCCCAAAAACACGCGGGCGGTTTCTCATTGAGGAGAGGACTGGTAGTCACCCAGTTCGTGATTTCGCAACTGCTGATTATCGGTACCATCGTGATTGCCAACCAGATGCGTTACTCCCGGCAAGCAGATATGGGTTTTACAAAAGATGCCATTGTGATGCTGCCCGTACCCGAAAAAGAAGAACCAACCATCAGCGCATTTGACTCGGAGATTTCGCAGCTCGCCAGCGTAGAGAAATTGACTCTTTGCAGTGATGCCCCGGCTTCCGAGGGCTGGGCTAGCGTGACCGTGCGCTACGGTTCACGTACCGAAATAGAGAACTTTGATATTACCGTGAAGGCGGGTGACCATCAGTACGTTCCTACCTTTAACCTACAACTCATAGCCGGGCGTAACCTACTACCCTCGGATACGGTTCGGGAATTTCTGATTAATGAGACTGCGGTAAGACGGTTTGGAAAGCATTCTCCCGAGGATGTGATTGGAAAAAAAATACAGATAGGTCTTAACAACAGTAAAGGAACCATTGTGGGAGTAGTGAAGGACTTTCATAATACATCTTTTCACGAGGCCATTGCCCCGCTTTGTATTACTACCTCAACCAAATGGTATTATAATTGCGCTGTAAAGATTAATCCGGCCAATTTACCGTCTACCTTATCGGCGCTTGAAACGAGTTGGAAGGAAGTCTTCCCGAATCATATCTTTGAATACAATTTCTTGGATGAGCAGATTGCCCGATTTTACGAAGCGGACAGCATGATCTTCCGACTGATTCAGATTTTTGCCAGCATCGCTATCATTATCGGCTGCCTTGGTTTGTACGGCTTAATCTCATTTATGGCCGCTCAGAAAACCAAAGAGGTGGGGGTACGGAAAGTGCTTGGGGCTAGCCTGCCAAGTATCTTGTGGCTATTCGGCCAAGAATTTACCCGCCTGTTGATCCTAGCTTTCGTCATAGCCGCCCCCTTAGCCTGGTGGGTGATGCAGAATTGGCTGGAGAACTTCATTTATAGGATAGAAATCGGAGTCGGAATTTTTGCCCTAGCGATAGCCGCTACCTTCCTGATAGCGATACTCACGGTTAGTTTCCAGTCGGTCCGAGCCGCGCTGGCTAATCCGGTAGATAGCTTGAGAAATGAGTAAACGAGAGCATCCATACCAACCGCCTCCTAAATGGCTCAATAGACTTCTCGAGCGGTTCTGTGCCCCTGAGCTGTTGGAAGAAGTACTCGGTGATTTACACGAACGCTATTATTTAAAAGCGCAGAAGGATGGGGAAGCGAAAGCCCGAAAAAGCTACTGGCGAGAGGTGCTTGCCTATCTACGTCCCGCAATTATCCGACGACCATCAAATTCATTTATTTCTAAAGATATGTTAAAGAATTATTTCACTCTAGCTCTACGATTATTCGCCCGAAATAAATTAACCACTGCCATCAACGTACTAGGATTAGCGCTGGCACTCACGGGTAGCTTGCTTATTGCTATGTTTATTCAGGATGAACTGAGCTACGACCGCTACCACGAAAATGCGGATAATATCTACCGCGTCACGCGGGATTTCCTTTCGCCCGACGGTAGTGTATCCTTGCATCTAGGGCATACCGCTCCGGGCTATGCCCCTCGGTTAGCCAATGATTTTCCCGACATTCAGGAAGTAGTCCGTATCCTCCGATCCGGTATGCCCCTGGCCACTATTGACGAAAATCGCTCTTTTCAGGAAAGTCTGGCCGTGGAAAACCTCTATTACGCTGAGTCATCGGTTTTCAAGGTTTTTACTATTCCTATGGTGGAGGGTAACTCTAAAACCGCCTTAGAAAAGCCTTTCACCATGATGCTTTCGGATGCGGCGGCGGAAAAGTATTTTGGTACCCAAGACATAGTGGGAAAACAACTTATATCTCAAGACAATTACTTTGAAATTACCGGAGTGTATAAGGCTTTTCCAACTCAGTCCCACTGGCACCCTGATTTCCTAGTTTCGTTTAGCACCTTGAACGATAATACTATTTACGGTCGAGATAACCTAGAAACGGGCTGGGGTGCTAACTCTTTTGGCACCTACCTTTTGGTGAACGATGAATTTGACCCCCAGCGGGTGGAAGCTCAGTTTCCGGCTTTCCTAGATCGGCACATGGGACAATCCGAAGGCCCGGTACAGCCCAGCAGTTGGACTAATCTCTACCTCCAGCCACTCACCTCTATTCACCTGTACTCCCAGCTTGACTCTGAAGAAGAAGCAAACGGGAATATTGATTACGTGTACATTATGGGCGCTATTGGGGTATTCCTGCTGCAGATTGCCGGCTTCAACTTTATCAATTTATCTACCGCCCGGGCTACTACCCGCAGCAAGGAAGTTGGTTTACGTAAAGCGATTGGAGCGTTGCGAAAGCAATTGGTTCTTCAGCACCTAAGTGAATCTACTCTATTAGCTTTTTTTGCGTTTCTGCTGGCAATCGTGTTTATCTCTCTCGCCCTTCCCTGGCTTAATGAGTTCACTGATAAAACCATTGAACTAGCCCATTACGCCACGCCACCGTCGATCTTGGTTGTAGTTGCTATCATCGGTCTGGTGGGAATATCAGCTGGACTTTACCCAGCATTTATCATCTCTCGCTTCAAACCAGCACTGGCGCTGAAAGGACGAAGCGGTTCTGCCCGTGAGAGTGGACGGATTCGACAAGCACTAGTAGTGGTACAATTCGCCATTTCCATCATAATGATTATTGCCACGATGATTACCTACCAACAGCTTAATTTCCTCAACGATCAGGAGCTGGGCTATGCCAAAGATCAGGTCGTTTTTCTGGGCTACACCGATGAGATTGACGAACGTTTCGAGACCTTTTACCACGAACTTACTGAACATCCCGCTATTCTCAATGCTACCCGGTCAAGTCTAGTGCCTACCGAACGACTGACTGCTATGCAGGGTACTTCAGTTCAGCAAGGCGATAGTATGGTAACCACCGACATCGTGATGAAAGACGTGCGGATTGACCATAACTATTTTGACACCTATCAAGTCCCGATTGTGAGCGGAAGAGACTTTTCCGAAACTATTGGTTCGGATGACTCAACCAACTTTATCATAAACGAGACCGCGGCCCGTATGGTAGGTTGGACTAACGAAGAAGCCATTGGAAAGGCTCTCCAAAATGGCCCAACCAAAGGTACTGTGGTCGGAGTAGTACAGGATTTTCATTTTGAGTCGCTGCACCAACCAATTGTACCGGTAGTTTTTCACGGGCAGCATATGTTTCACGATGTTTCGGTTTTAGTCTCGCAAACTGATATGTCTGAGGCATTAGCACATATGGAAACGGTGTGGAAGCAGTTTGTACCTGAAATAGCATTTGATTATTTATTTCTCAATGAACACTATCAGCAACTTTATGATAGTGAGCAAAGTCAAAGCGAGCTATTTATTATCTTCGCTGGGCTGGCGATCTTAATTGCCGTGATGGGCTTATTTGGTTTAGCGACCTTCAGTGCATTACAACGTACCAAAGAAGTCAGCATCCGAAAAGTGCTGGGAGCTCCTATCAGTAGTATTCTACAACTACTTAGTAAAGAAATTCTCTGGCTTATCTTGATTGCCAATATCATTGCCTGGCCCATTGCCTGGTACTTTATGAGAAAATGGCTTAGCAGTTTTGCTTACCATATTGAAATTAGCCTTCTCACGTTTGTATTGGCCGGAATACTAGCCCTCATCATTACGATTATCACCATCAGCAGTCAAACCATCAAAGCAGCCCTCACCAACCCGGCTACCATATTACGAAACGATTAGTGATATAAATGAATGAGTAAACGGGAACATCCATATCAACGCCCTCCTAGATGGGTAGATAAACTGCTCGAGCGGTTCTGCACTCCCGAACTCCTAGAAGAAGTACTGGGGGACTTACACGAACGCTATTACCGACGAGTAAAGAAGGAAGGAGCGCGTAAAGCCCAGCAACGGTACTGGCGCGATATACTATCATACTTCCGGTTCTCAGTTTTTAAAAGATCATCAACTTATTCCACCACCCTAATTTCTTCCGATATGATTCGTAATTATCTAAAAATCGCTTGGCGAAACTTGTACTATAACAAATTTTTTTCTCTCATCAATATATTCGGATTAGCCTTAGGTATTGTCTGTAGTATCCTCATTTCGCTGTGGATAGTGGACGAACTCTCGTGGGATAAATTTCATACGAATATTGATCGTATTTACCGGGTGTATATGAACCGACCAGGTGACAATGGCACTTTTACCCAAACGATCGTTCCATTGGCCGCGTGGGAGCCATTGAGAGAAGAAGTTGGGATTAAATACGCAATCCCTACCGATGACGGTGTGGGGGAAGCAATGTTAGCCTACGGCGATAAGGTTGTTGAGAAGGAATTATTGCAAGTAGGTGAAGATTTTTTGCAAACCTTTGACTTTAAGTTACTAGAAGGCACACTAGAGAAACAACTCCGCGATCCATCGTCTATCGTCTTAACCGAATCTACGGCTAAGGCCTTATTTGGGTCTAAGTCTGCGCTTGACAAAGTAATACAAGTCAATAATCAGATAGACCTTACCGTATCTGGGATAGTTGAAGATCCCCCTCAGTATTCAAGTCTGCAATTTGAAGGGCTTATTTCTCTTAAGGTCATAGCGAGTTTAGATCCAGAATTTCAAGAATTGCTTACTGATTGGAATAGCAGCTCTCATCTGATGCATATTGAGTTGGAAGAGGGAGTAGATGCTAATCAGATTGAAGATCGAATCCGAGACTGGATGAAGCCGCACTACGAAGAGGCTGAATTTATGCTGTTTCCGCTAAAACGTACTCGCTTATACTCAGAATTTGAAAACGGAAAAAGCGTAGGTGGCGCGATTAAATATGTGCGAATTTTTGCTATCGTCGCTATCCTCATTCTGGCGTTAGCTTGTATCAATTTTGCTAATCTCACTACTGCCCAATCTGAGAAACGCGCTCGAGAAGTAGGCATTCGTAAAACAGCCGGTTCGCGCCGTTGGCAACTTATTACCCAATTCCTAAGTGAAACAATGGTGATCGCCTTTATTTCGTTTGGGATTGCAATCTTTTTGGTAGAGGTTTTACTACCGTCTTATAACAGTGTAGTCAACAAAAATCTGGCTCTAGATTATAGTAACCCACTATTGTGGGGTAGTGCATTCGTTTTTATTCTCGTTACCGGAATAGCCGCCGGAGGTTATCCCGCTTTTTTCTTATCTGCTTCTCAACCTCTGAAAGTATTGCGAGGTAGAGTAAGAGCAGGTAAAAGAGGTAATTTACCGCTCAAAGTGATGGTCACCGTACAATTTTTCTTTTCTATTGGCCTGATGATCTGTACGGGCGTCATTTACAGTCAGATTTACTATATCAAAAGCCAAGACATTGGATATGACAAAGAGCTTCTCTTAACTGTTCCCACCAGTGGAGAGATTGGAGAAAACTACGATCTGATTAAACGAGACTTGCTGGAACAATCGTTAGCATCCTCAGTAACCGTGTCTTCCAGTCCGATCACTAATCTCAATTCCTGGAGTAAGCCGGATTGGCCAGGAAAAGACGACAGTCAGGACAGATACTTTGCTATCCTTAGCGTAGGATATGATTACACTCAGACACTAGGCTCCGAAATTTTATTAGGCAGAGAGTTTGATCAAAACTTCAGCGACAGTTCCTCTATGCTCCTAAATCAGGCCGCGGTAGAATACATGGGCCTGGAAGATCCAGTCGGCACATCTGTGGAGTTGTACGGCCGAGAGCATACTGTCGTAGGGGTTTTGGATGATATTACCATGGGTTCCCCCTACGAACCATCGTTCCGTACCGCTTTTGTCTTCCAACCTGATTGGACGAGTGATATGCTCATTCGTTTGCCGGAAGGAACCAACATCAGTCAGACCATGAAAGATATAGAAGAAGTCTTCCAAAACCATAATCCGGCTTTTCCTTTCTCTTACTCCTTTGTTGATGAAGAATTTGACCGCAAGTTTGCCAGCGAAGAGCTCATTGGAAAATTGGCTAATACCTTCGCTTTACTGGCTATTATAATTTCTTGCTTGGGTCTATTCGGCTTATCGGCCTTTGCGGCAGAGCGACGCACGAAGGAGATTGGCATCCGAAAAGTGTTAGGAGCCTCCGTTGCGCATATTGTCTCTCTATTATCTCGGGAATTTGTAAAGCTCGTACTCGTTGCTATGGTATTTGCTGCCCCATTGGCTTGGTATTTGATGAAGCAGTGGCTACAAAATTTTACTTACCGGGTAGAAGTAGCCTGGTGGATGTACGCGCTGGTAGGCCTGCTAGCCCTTTTGGTAGCCCAGTTAACAGTCAGCTTCCAGTCTATCAAAGCCGCCCTTGCCAATCCCGTAGATTCACTACGGAATGAGTAAATCCGATCACCCGTGTCAACCACCACCCAAATGGCTAGATAATCTTCTTGAACGATTCTGCACTCCCGAACTCCTGGAAGAAGTGCTAGGCGATTTGCACGAACGCTACTATCTGAGAGTACAGAAAGAAGGGGTTAGGAAAGCGCGGAGAAGCTATTGGCGGGAGGTATTGGCGTATCTGCGTCCTTCAATTTTTTCTGATATGTTACGTAACTATGTTATTGTTGCTGTTCGCAACATTACCCGCAATAAAGCCTTCTCTTTCATCAATATTCTCGGATTGGCTTTAGGTATGACGTGCAGTCTGCTGATTTTTCTTTGGGTGCAAGATGAATACAGTATAGACGACTTTCACACCAATAGCGAGCAGTTGTTTTCGGTGTATCAACGAAGCTACAACGACGGTGAGATAAAAGCAGCTCACGCTACACCGGCCTTACTTTCGTAAGCGTTGAATGAGGCTGGGCCCTAAGTTGTACATGCTAGTGTATTCGCCGCCGGGGGAAAGAGTAACTTTCGGGTGGGGGAAGAAATATTTGAGATGAAAGGCGGTTCCGCTGGAGCTGATTTTTTCAAAATGTTTAGCTATCCACTCGTGCAGGGCACTCCAGAAACCGCACTAGCGGCTCCGGCCAGTGTGGCCATTTCTAGAGATATGGCTATAACTTTTTTTGACAGTCCTGAGAGTGCTCTAGGAAAAACTTTGACAGTTGATGATACACAAGACCTGACGGTTACCGCGGTCTTTGAGAATCCACCGGCCAATTCGTCGGCTCAGTTTGATTGTTTAATCAGTTTCTCGGTAGAACGAGCACCCGCCCTAAAACGATGGAATATAAACGTTACTCCTACCTACATTCAGCTACTTCCCCAGGCGGATCCGGTGATAGTAGAAGCAAAGATCAAGAACTTCTTGGATGCCTATCTGGAACCGAGTTCAAACTATCGGGCTGAATTGGGTTTACAGCGTTTTAGTGATGTGTACTTGCATTCTGGTTTTGAAAATGGCGAACCTAGCGGAGGACGAATTGAATATGTGCGGATTTTTAGCGGAATAGCCGTTTTTATTTTGTTGATCGCTTGCATCAATTTTATGAATCTGGCTACAGCCCGGTCGGTCAAACGTTCCAAAGAAATAGGTATCCGCAAAGTAATTGGTGCAGCAAGGCATACGCTCACCAGTCAATTTATCGGCGAGACTATTCTGTTTGCAATCATTGCTACTGTTGCTTCTATAGTATTAGTAACACTACTGTTACCTTATTTCAACGATCTTACGGGGAAACAATTAGCGTTGCCTGTTACTCAGCCTTCGTTTTTGTTGATACTAATAAGTTTGACCCTGATAACGGGATTGATAGCCGGCAGCTACCCTGCTTTTTTTCTTTCTTCTTTACAACCTACTCGAGTATTGAAGGGAACCCTCAAGTTCAGTTCCCGGGCGGTTTGGTTTCGTAAAGGACTAGTCGTTTTCCAGTTTGTTCTTTCTATTCTGCTCATCGTAGTTACGCTGGTCATTTCTCAACAGACTACCTATATACAAAACAAACACTTAGGCTACGAGCGAGAGAATTTGCTGTACATTCTCATGAGAGGTAATCTTCCTAGTAAATATCAGGTTTTCAAACAAGCTGCTTCTTCTCTACCCGGCATTCAGCAGGTAGATCGTACCGGTAACCTCTTCCTCAGAATGAGGGCAACTAATCTGCAAGTAGATTGGGAAGGCAAAGCTCCCAATACCATCATCCCATTTGCTAATTCAAGGGTGGGCTACGACTACGTGAAAACAATGGGTTTGGAGGTGATTGAAGGTCGCGATTTTTCCCGAGAATTTTCCACTGATACGGCCAGCTTTCTAGTCAACGAAGAAGCAGTAAAACGGATGGGCTTTAACGAACCGATTGGTAAGTCGGTAACGCTTAACGGGATTAAAGGTCCAATTATTGGGGTGCTGAAAGATTTTCATTTTTACTCCCTACACGAGCCCATCCAACCTCTAGTGGTTGGGCTGAACGAAAACCTACCCTTTGGAGTGGCTTTAGTGCGAACCAAACCGGGCAAAACCCAAGAAGCACTGGCTAGCTTGGAGCAGACCTATAAAGAAATTAACCCCAACTTACCGTTTACTTTCTACTTTGTAGATGAAGAATACCAGAAGCTATACCGAAGCGAAAAAATCATTACTAGACTGTCTAACGTGTTTGGTGGACTGGCAATCTTTATTTCCTGTCTTGGTCTGCTGGGTCTCGCGATGTTCTCAGCCGAACAGCGAGTCAAAGAAATTGGCATACGGAAAGTTTTGGGTGCATCGGTCAATAGCATTGTTACGCTATTCTCAAAAGACTTCCTGAAATTAGTAGGAATGGCTTTTATCATAGCAACTCCTATTGCTTGGTTTTTCATGAGCGACTGGTTACAAGGATATGCCTATCGCATAGAATTATCTTGGTGGGTTTTCGCCTTAGCAGGTGTACTAGCTTTTCTAGTAACATTACTTACCATCAGCTTCCAATCCATCCGAGCCGCCCTCGCCAACCCCGTAGACTCCCTACGGAATGAGTAAGTCAGAGCACCCATATCACCCCCCACCCAAATGGCTAGATAAGCTACTGGAACGCTTTTGCGCTCCCGAACTCTTAGAAGAAGTGCTCGGTGATTTACACGAACGTTACTATCGGAGAGCACAAAAGGAAGGAGTAAAGAAAGCGAAAAGAAGCTATTGGAGGGAGGTGCTGGCGTATCTGCGTCCTTCGGTGTTTAAACGACAACAATATTATCATTCAGTAAACTATACGGCTATGCTTAGAAACTATCTTAAAATTGCTTTCCGCAACCTGGCCAAGCATAAAGCATTCTCTTTTATCAACATCATCGGACTAACGGTGGGGATTAGCTGTTGTCTACTGTTGTTTCTCTACATTCAGGATGAACTAAGCTACGATCAGCACCACACCCACGCCCCTAACCTATACCGTATTACCACTCACTTTAATAATAGCGGAGGTATGACGGAAGACCTCCCTACTGCTTCTCCCCCTATCGCAATGACTATGTGGAGTGAGTTTCCTGAAGTAGTAAAGGCTACTCGGATAGTAAGCCATCCGGTAATTGACTTCTACCAGATATACTATCAAGAGAAATCATTTTCTGAAGACAAAGGATTGATTGTCGATTCTACATTCTTTGAGATGTTTAACTATCAGTTTTCGGCGGGTAATCCACAAAAAGCCCTGAGTCAGCCCAACACTGTCGTCTTAACGCAAAAGTTAGCGCGTAAACTGTTTGATGAGTCAAGAGGCTTAGGTGAAATCATTCGTATCGGTACTGATGATTACGAAGTAACTGGGGTGCTAGAGGAAAACCGCCAAAGAACCCATATTGAAGCGAACTTTTTCACCTCCATGACTAGCAAGGGTATCGGGCAGTATGTGATCAACAGTGATCAATGGGCAGGGAATAACTTCGTTTTCTCTTACCTCCAGCTAAATCCTAATGCTTCACCGGAAGCACTAGTGGCGAAATTTCCGGACTTTCTTAACAAGTACGGTGCCGAAAGCCTAAAAGCAATGGGTATGAGTAAATCAATGGATCTGCAAGCAGTCACGGATATTCACCTTCGCTCTAATTACGAAGTTGAGTTGGGCAATAACGGTAGCATGATGTTTATCTACGTGCTTTCCATTATTGCCATCTTCATTCTGCTAATTGCCTGTGTTAATTTCATCAACCTATCTACCGCCAAAGCCAGTCAGCGAGCTAGCGAAGTAGGAGTACGCAAAACGCTAGGCGCAAGTCAGCCGCTTTTAATTCGGCAGTTTCTCACTGAATCTATGCTTATTGTGGGCATTGCCGTACTGCTGAGTGCTGTTTTGGCCGGGGGACTACTTCCCTTTTTAAACAGTCTAACCGGAAAAACGATTGACTTTTCAGCTATTCATTGGGCATATTACGGATTGGCCGCCCTAGCAATTACCCTCTTCGTAGGCTTGTTAGCCGGAACGTATCCAGCCTTCTTTCTTTCTTCGTTTCAACCAGCGAAAGTATTGAAAGGAAAAGGCATGATGAGAGCCTCTTCCGGCTGGCTGCGGAAAGGCTTAGTCGTGTTTCAGTTTGCCATTGCTATTTGCCTGATTTTCGGGGTCGTCGTTATTTTAAGCCAGCTAGATTACATGCAACGGCAGTATCTGGGATTTGAAGCAACGTCCCGCGTTGTACTCCCGCTGCATTCATCAGAGGCTCAGCAACAGTATCAAGAATTAAAAAATAAGCTGAACCAGCAAGCCGAAATCCAGCAGGTAACGGCTACCAGTGTTATACCAGGACGTAAAGTGGTGAACGATCTCCGACTCTACCCAACTGGTTCTAATATGGAAAACGCCATTTACTGCCAGCGATACTTTGTGGATAATGATTTTGTGGATGTATTGCAGCTACAACTACTGGCGGGAAGAAATTTTGATGCTACCTCCTCAGAGCACGAAGATAATCCTATCCTGATTAATCAATTGGCCCTGAAAAACCTGGGTATTTCCCAGGATGAGGCTATTGGAAAACAGCTTCACTTCGATTACGAAGGAACCACCTATTCTTTTGAGATTATAGGAGTGGTCAATGATTTTCACCAACTATCGCTCCATCAGCCTATCGCCCCCATGTTATTCCAACCCAGCGATGCGGATGTCTTTAGCTATTTGGTTGCTGCCGTCCACCCGGCTAGTATGAACCAAGTGCTACCGATAGTAGAAGATATTTGGCAGGAAACCGTAGCTGATCTACCTTTTGACTATACCCTACTAGATCAACAAGTACAAAGTCAGTACGAAAGCGACCGAACCACCATGCAGGTTATTGGTGTATTTACGTTCATTGCCATCTTTATCTCCTGCCTCGGCCTGTACGGCTTATCGGCTTTTGTTGCTGAGCGAAAGGTAAAAGAAATTGGTATTCGAAAGGTATTGGGAGCTCGGGTCAGCGGTATCGTGGGACTACTGTCCCGCGACTTCACTAAACTGGTGCTAATTGCCTTTGTAGTTTCGGTTCCGCTATCCTATTACATCATGAATCATTGGCTGGAAAACTTTGCCTACCGCATTGACATTAAACCGCAGCTTTTCGTGGTAGCTGGTTTGGTTGCTTTAATAGTATCTTCGTTTACAGTAAGTTATCATGCCATCCGAGCCGCCCTCGCTAATCCGGTAGATTCTCTACGGAATGAGTAAGGGGGGACAGCAAATAGCTAACAAACACTGTTCGGAGCAGAACAAATATGTCCGGTATTGTACACGATTTCTGCTTGTTTAAATAGTCAAAATATTGAGCATCAACCATTTGTAAGTCAGGCACGAACTTAGTGTATTGTTTCTCAACAAATTTAAACCCATTAATACCACCTATGAAACCTTACCTTTTATTACTTGCCTTTGGCCTATGCGGCTATGCCTTTGCTCAAGACCATGAGTTTCACCTGGATAAAGAATATGATATTGATCCTGCCGGAACTATTGAACTCTATTCCGACGATGCCCAGGTAACTATTACGGGCACTGAGCGCAGTACCGCTCACGTGAAAATTGACTGGGAGCTGAATACTACCGGAGTGGTAAGTGGTCGGAAGAACTTCGACGTGGAGGTGACGTCTAGAAATGGTGATCTGACGATCCGCCAGCAAGAGAAGGGTAATCTTTCAGTAGTGGGTTCCGTTAACGAAGACTACACGATTTTCATTGAAGCTCCGCAGGGAGTAAGCCTGAAAATCAAAGGAGACGATGACGACTATACTATTCGCAATATAGACGGTGCTATTGTCTTGACCAATGACGATGGCGATGCCCGGCTAACCCAATGCGGAGGTAACTATTTTGAATTTAATGTTGACGACGGTGATGTTGAACTGGATCAGGGGCAGGGGGAATTGATAGTCAAAATGGACGATGGTAACCTGGAAGTAGAAAATGGTAAGTTTAGCAAAATTGACGCTCGCAACGATGACGGCGATTTGATTATAGAGACCTCTTTAGAGGATGGTGGTACCTACGCGCTAAAAAGCAGTGATGCCGACATCCGATTCACCGTAACGGAAGGCGGGGGCAACTTCGATATCCAGCATGATGACTCGAGTATTCGTTCTTCTGATTCTTTCCGGATGCTAGAAGAAGACGAAACCTTTACCCGCTTACAACTACCCAACGGCGATGCCGATGTAAGCATCCGAACCGATGACTCTCAGATTAGACTAAGTACCCGGTAATCAAGAAGAGAAGGGTACGTTCGGGAAAGTGAGGCACTATCTACTGTTTTTCCAGAAGAGCAGCCAGCCCTTGAGCTTCATTATAGATTTTAAGATACGAAGTGTTGATCTGAAAGGTCAGTTCATCCCGCATTAGCCGGTTAAACAAGTTACCCCATTCTGGCTGATTTACATAGGTGCTTCCCAAAGCGGGAACTCGGATTGACCTCCGCTCGGTATAATCAAAGCTGCCGAATACGCTATTGGTAGTATTTTGTCCGTTGATGCCGAATGGATCGGTGGTATCATCAAAGGTGATTACAACATCGCGCCCCCACGAATTCTCCTCGGTTTTGGTAATAATCTCGTTTTGCCGATAGTCTTCGTAGGCCACCAACCGCCAGGTTCCATTTAGCGACAAAACCGATGCATCATCCTGAATCGCCAGGCTTTCAAAGTCATCATCGCAGCCCAGCAACAGTGCTATCAGTCCTAAATAAAGTAGCCATACCTTCATAGTCAATACTCATTTAACTTATGACCCGAGTTACCTCATTTTAGTTGGAACATCTGCGAATCAAAAGTAGTAGTAGAGCGTCAGAAGCGATGCGTCTGAAGAACTAGCTAGCTGGCTGCTTCTTCGCTGGTAATGCGGAACACCCAGGCGTAGTCGGTGACGCTAGCAGCTTCGGATGGAACCTGTACAGTAAGACCCCGCTCAGCATCGTAAGTCCACTCCAACGGTTGGTCGTAGCCCAACATGCGTACCTTTGAGCCTTCCTGAGGTTTTAACTGGGCGAAGCTTACCTCGCCGGAAGGAGCTTCCAGCGTGATGCCATAAAGCGTGCTCCCATCCTTACTGCGGGTGTAGCGAATGGTTTCGCCTTCGCCGTAGCCGCCTTCCAGCATCTCGGTGGCGTAAATCGCCTCCCCATTTACATCCAGCCAGGCGCCCATTTCCTGTAAGCGGGTTACGCTGGGTTCAGGAATAAGACCTTCGGCCGTAGGGCCTACGTTGAGTAGGTAATTCCCGCCCTTAGCAGCCACATCTACCAGATTAAAGATCAGGGTTTCGGTTGATTTCCAGTTATCGTCGTTCTTTTTGTATCCCCAGGTGTCGTTCATGGTCATACAGGCTTCCCAGTCTACGTTGCTTCCCTCTTCCAGAATCTCCTGTTCGGGAGTACCGAAGTCGCCTACGTAATCTTCAGCATCATCGTTCATGCCTTGCATACCTTTGCGCCCCACGTCTACGCGGTTATTGATGATGAGTGATGGCTTTAATTCCCGCAGGTATTTATACATTTCTACTCCGTGCTCGTGGGTCCAGTCCGGAATCCACTCTCCGTCGAACCAGATCACCCACGGATCGTATTTCTCCACTAGTTCGGTAAGCTGAGGCTTGAGGTAATTTTGCACATACTCGTCAAACTCAGGGTTTATCCGGGCGGTATCGCGGGTATTGTATTCAGGAAAGTTAGGGCGCTGCGCCTGCGGGTGGTGCCAATCCATAATGGAGTGGTAGAAGCATAGTTTTACATCGTACTTATCGCAGGCTTCCTTTAGTTCACCCAGCAGGTCGCGCTTAATAGGGGAAAAGTCCATTACGTCGTATTCGGTCACTTCCGAATCCCAGAGGCTAAAACCATCGTGATGTTTGGAGGTGATGACGATGTACTTCATACCCGCCTCACTGGCAATTCTTACCCATTCGTCGGCATCGTACTGTTCGGGATTAAACTGTCGGGAATATTCTTCGTATTCTTCCACCGGAATATCGGCCCGATCCATAATCCACTCGCCAATGCCTTCTATCTCTTCGCCGTTATGGATTCCCGCCGGTACGGCGTAGGGTCCCCAATGAATAAACATGCCGAAGGTAGCATCGCGCCACCATTCCATACGCTCATCAAACTCTTCGGGAGATTCGTCCAGGAGATTTACCATTTCGGGTTCGGCAACAGTTTCTTCATTGTTAGTAATTGGTTGGCAGGCCAGGCAGAAGCTTATCAGGATTGCGCCTAGAAACGGAGAAGTTAGATTTCTTAGCATAGTGGTTTGTTGTTTACGGTTTAGCTAGTGCGCTATATTCTCAAAAATAAACATAAGCGGCAGAAAAATACCAACCCGAAATGAGATTTCCTGCTTTACAAACTAACCACTATTTCTACTACTCATGCCGCAATGAGTCTACCGGGTTAGCCAAAGCCGCTTTAACGGTTTGAAAACTGACCGTCAGCAGAGCAATGAGCAGTACGATGAGAACGGGTAACAATAATAGCCACCAGCTTACTTCAATGCGGAAAGCATAGTTTTTCAAAAACTGTTGCATGGCTAGATAGGCGAGGGGTAGAGCTACCGCACTGGCGACCAACACGAGCCTGATAAAGTCACGGGAAAGCAAAGCGATTACACTTTGTACGGAAGCACCCAACACTTTACGGATACCAATCTCCTTGAATCGGTGCTGGGTGGTATAGGTAGCTAATCCGAATAGGCCCAAACAGGCAATAAAGATGGCTAGTATAGCAAATAGACTGAATAGTTGACCGTAACGTTGGTCGGCCTGATACTGCTGGTTGAAAAAGTCATCTAAAAAGAAAGACTCTACCGGATTGTCAGGAAAAAAGCGAGCGTATTCGGCAGCGATCTGATCCATAGATTCGCGAATATTAGTGGTATTTACTCTCAAAGAGTAGTAGTTGATAGGTGCCCGCTGGTCAGTACGCAGCATCAGAATAGGATCGTAGTCGTTGTTCAGCGAACGTTGGTGATGGTTAGCCAGTACCCCGATTACTTCTCGCTCTACATCTCCTCCCCGCCAAACATATACTCGCTCATTGAGAATATCCTCGGGCGAAGCGTATCCCAGCATCTCAACTGCTTTTTCGTTTAGCACTAGCTTCTCTTGGTCAGCTTCTCGATCTTCCTTGAAAAAGCGTCCGGCTACTAATGACATTTCGTAGGTATTCAGAAAGTCTTCGTCAACGCCAATCACGTAGACCACATTCAGGTCGTCGTCTGAGGCTGTAGCTCGCCGGAAATCGGTAGGAGCTTTGATCTCTTTACCTGGAATATCAGTAGAAGCGGTTACGTCTTTCACGGCAGTGTATTGTTTCCACTCGGCTTTCAGAGCTTCACTTTTATTCAGAAAGGTAGAGTCCCGAATGGAGGGTGCTTTCACAATCAACAGTTCTTCTTGGGAAAAACCCAGCGATTGGCTTCGCATAAATTCCAATTGTTGATAGGCCCCTAGCGTACCGGCGATCAGCATGATGGAAACTAGAAACTGAAAAACAATCAAACTCTGCCGCAGAGAAATACGCACTTTCCCCCGACCAGATCCGGCGTGGTAAAGTTTACCCTTCAGCACCTGCAAGGGTTTAAAGGAAGAAAGTACAAAGGCCGGATAAAGTCCCGATAGAAGAGTACCAATCAGTAGAAACCCCAACAACACTAAGCTAAACGGAAGTTGTAACCACCAGCCGAAAGTACTGTCAATCTCTTGGCCAGTAAGTTGCTGAAAGTAAGGCCAGACAATCTGTACGATAGTGACGGCTAGTAGTACCGACAAACTATTGATGATAAACGACTCAGTCAGGAACTGCCCGATCAGGCTACGTCGGTGGGCTCCAGCTACCTTGCGTATTCCTACCTCCCGAGCACGCTCAGTAGCTTTGGCCGTAGATAGGTTGACGTAGTTCACCCAAGCAATCAGGACGATAAGTCCGCCAATGAGCGAAAGAAAGGTGATTAAGGTTTGACTGTTGTTACTTTTAATCTCCTTTAGGTAGCTGGAGTGCAGATGAATATCCGGCACAGCTTGCAAGAGAAACGCGCTCGTAAACTTATACTTCTCATGAATGGCCTGCATGTACCGATCAATAAACTCAGGAAACTTAGCTTCAATATCAGCTGGGTCAACTCCCGTAGCTAACTGAACATAAGTATAGTATTCAGGCCATTTCCAGTTATACTCGGCTTCGCTATTATTGTCTAGAAAAGGAAATGTAGGAGTCGAAACAAGTATATCGAATTGGAAATGAGTGTTTTCTGGAAATTCGCTCAGAACTCCACTAACCAAAATAGGGTCGTCATTACCGTTCACAAATATGTTTTGACCGACCACATCGGTAGTACCAAAGTACTTTTCGGCAATAGAAGTAGTTAATACCACTGTGTTAGGCTCCTTCAGTGCCGTAGCCGGATCACCCGCCAGCAGTGGGAACGCAAATAAGGAAAGAAAAGAAGTATCGGCCACATATATATTATCCTCTATGTAGGTTTGCTCTTCGTTTTGATACTCTATCTTTACTGCTACGGTTTCTTGAAAGATATCTATGGGGAAGAGCCGGCTGAAATCGGTAATCTCCGGAAAATCGGCGAACAGCGTTCGCCCCACTGCCGGATGATTAGCTACGCTAATGTCGTTGGCTTCACCAAATATGGAACTGCGCAGTGCTACCCGATAGATTCGGTCGGCTTCCTGATGAAAGGTATCGTAGCTGGATTCAAAGACGACGTAGCGCAAAATGATCAGGCAAGCCGCCATACCGATGGCCAGACCGAAAATATTAATCAGGCTAAAGACTTTGTTCTTTACTAGGTTGCGGTAGGCGATTTTGAGATAGTTTCTAAGCATCGTTTAGGTTGTTTATTCGTAACGCAATGAGTCGGCTGGATTGGCTAAAGCTGCTCGGATGGTTTGGAAACTGATGGTGACGCCTGCAACGAGTATCGCGGCCACTCCGGCGACGATAAAATAATTGGCTCCTAACGGAATCCTGTACGCAAACTCATCCAGCCAATACTGAATAATCCAGTAGGACAGGGGAATAGCAATAAGAATGCTAATGCCAATCAGTTTAAGGAATGACAACGAAAGCAATTGAGTGATCTGTAGTACGGTGGCCCCCAACACTTTCCGAATGCCCACCTCCTTTGTTCTTTGTGCTGCCGAAAAAGTACTTAATCCAAACAGTCCCAAACAGGAAATAAACACAGCCAACGCGGCAAATACGTTAATCAGCTTACCGGAGCGAATTTGCTGATCATACAAGGTGGTTATGCTTTCATCCAAAAAATGGTATTCTACTGGGTAATCAGGGTTGAATTGTTGATAGGCCTGCTCAATAGCGGTTACCGCCTCTTTCATATCATTGGTGGCTATTCTGATGGCAATGAATCCTTTTCTATCGTTCGGTCTTGATCGTAGTATCATCGGTTCAACCGGGGCAAAAGCAGACTTAAAGTTAAAATCATTTACCACCCCTATAATTTCTCCTTCCTCTAACGTTTTTCCAATCGGGTTATCCATTTGCATGACTTTCAGTGCAGTTTCGTTTATTAAGCAGTAAGTATCACTGTCGTTGGGTTTCCGGGGTGAGAAGTTGTTACCAGCTAGTAGTTGTAATCCGAACGTCTCGATGAAGTCTTCGTCTACATCAAACACACTCATTAAAAAATCCTGATGATCATCCGGCATACCTTCCCATTCTATTCCACCGAAAGAACCTTCATAATTAATGGGCAATCCGCTAGATCGGGTGACCTGTACAATAGACGACTGCTGTAATAAGGCAGTTTTAAAACTTTGGAAACGGGTATCTTCTCTCAAATCGCCTTTAATGGGGGTGTACAAGATGTGCTCCTGGTCGAAACCCAAACTACGGTTAAGCACATAGTGCATTTGCCGTTGGACAATAACAGCGCTCACAATCAAGATAATCGAGAGGGCAAACTGGCTTATTACCATGATTTTCCGCACAGAAAGATGAAAAGTACTCGTATTTCTCCGTAAAAATGATACCCCTTTTAGTATCCTGATAGCATTAAAGGTGGAAAGAAACAAAGCAGGATACATACCGGCTAACAGCCCAGTGATGATTAAAATAGCCAGGAGTAGAAAGAGAAGATTCTCAACGCCTAATAGTGTTAATGCAAGAGGGCTTCCGCTTAATCTAGCAAAATATGGGATTGCGAGTTGAGAGAGCGTAACGGCCAGTATCGCTGCAATAAGGGCAAACAATAGTGACTCCCCCAAAAACTGAAAAATTAATTGTTTGCGACTAGCTCCTACTACTTTCCGAATACCTATTTCTTTGCTTCGCTGAAACGATCGGGCAGTGCTGAGGTTGATAAAGTTGATACAGGAAATCAGGATGATAATCAAGCCAATGGCTCCGAACAGATAAATGCTCTGTAGATTGCTGGTATCGGCAAAGTCCGTATTGAAATCGAAGTTTGACCGCAGATGAATGTCTTCGAGTGCTTGTAGGTATAATTTGGGCTGCCAGTTAGGGTTATCAATATTATCGCTCACCAAAGTTTCAATCGTGCTTTCAAACGCTTCGGCATCAGCGGTTTCTTGAAGAAGAATGTAGGTATATACCCAATTTCCTCCCCAGTTGTCAAAATCTCGATGCGTCCGTAAGCTTTCCATGGGCAACAAGAAGTTAAACTTGATGTGAGAGTTTACAGGTGGGTTCTCCAATATGGCAGCTACGACAAAATCCTGATCACGATTAAGATTGATAGTTTTACCGATGGGATCATCTTCTCCAAAATACTTATAGGCTATATCCTCGGTGAGAAGCAGAGTATTAGTAGTAGTGAAAAAGGGCTGTAAACTTCCTTGCTTAACCACAAAAGGAAAAAGTGTAAAGAAGGTAGTATCTACATAGAACCCGCCCTCTTCTTCAAAACTTTTATCTTGGTATTGGAAAAGTCGCTTACTAAAAATTTTGGAAAAGCCTGTGACTTCTTGTACGGCAGGATAATCGGTTTTCAATGCTGCTATCAAGGGGGGAGGGTTGTAGGCTACCTGATACAAGTCTCCCGCCTGTTCTTGTTCCTGTACTACTCGGTAGATATGCTCAGCGTGAGGAAAAAAACGATCATAGCTCAACTCATGCCAAACATATATTCCAATAATCAGGCAACAGGCAATTCCCAGGCTTAGTCCAGCAATATTAATCAGGCTGAAAACTTTGCTTTTCAGTAGATTGCGGTAGGCGATTTTGAGATAGTTTTTCAGCATAGCTCTAAAGGTTTATTCGTAGCGTAAAGAGTCGGCCGGGTTGGCTAGTGCCGCTTTGATAGTTTGAAAACTGATAGTGAGCAGGGCGATAAGCAACACGGTTGCCAGCGGTAGTAGAAACATCCACCAGTGAATATCTATGCGGAAGGCATAGTTTTCTAGCCACTGTTGGGTAAATCCGTAGGCTAAGGGCAGTGCCAAGACACTTGAAATCAGCACTAGCCGGATAAAGCCTTTTGAAAGCAATGCTACTACACTTTGTACGGAAGCACCTAACACTTTACGAATCCCAATCTCCTTGGTCTTTTGAACGGCTGAATACGAGGATAGCCCGAACAAACCCATACAAGCAATGAAGATGACTAGCCCTGAAAACAAGTTAAACAGTAGGTAAAACCGTCGGTCAGCTTGGTATTGCTCATTAAACCGATCATCCAAAAAGAAATAATGAAAGGGTTGATCGGGGTAGAGTTCTTTCCACTGTTGTTCGGCATAAGCAATAATTTCGTCAACGCGCTCCGCTGAATTATCAGCACTTGCTATGTCCAGTGTAACGTATTCCCATCCGGTAGGCTGTAGGTAGAAGATAATCGGCTCAAAGCTACTCTTTAGCGACTTATGGTGATAGTCTTTCACGACCCCAATAATCTGCTTCACCCCGCCGAACACAAATATTTGTTGATCAATGGATTCTTCTGCTGATGAAAAGCCCAGTTTCTTGACTGCCGTTTCATTGACAATTACCGAATGATCATTTGTACCGAAGTCTGGGGCGTTCTCGTTGTTCTGGATGATTTCAGCATTACTCACGGGTTGGGCTTCGTCGAAGTACCTTCCGGCCACTAGCTGTAGATCAAACGTAGCCATATAATCGTAGTCTACTCCCATCACGTGGTAAAACTTAGCCTCTTCAATCTTTCCTAACTGCCTAACATAATTATTCCCTCTTATTTCCGTCGCGGGTACATTACGGGAAAAGGTGGCGTGTCGTACGGCACTATGCCTTTTCAGAGCTGTTTTGTAAGCCCGGGCATTGGCCCGAGCCTCCTCTATGCTATTGGCAAACCGAGGCGATTCAATGACAAGTTTCTGATTAATGTCTACGCCCAACTCATAGTCTCGCATGAAGGATAACTGCTGACTCACCACATAAACGATGATGATAAATGCCGAAGCGGTAGCAAACTGAAAGACTACCAATCCCTTTCGTAATCGTCCACCTTGCCGCGACTGAGTAAGCTTACCTTTGAGGACCTTCACCGGCTGGTAGGCCGAAAGTACCACAGCTGGGTATAAGCCACTAAAGAATGTACCCGCTACAAATAGAGTACCTGTAGCTACCAGTCCTGTCCATTGCGTAAGTAACGTATTATCTATGGTTACTCCAGCAAGCTGCTCAAAGTAAGGAAGGTTCAGTTGGAACAGCGTAAACGCCACCAATATCCCTAATCCGTTTAATAAGGCTGATTCCAGTAGATGCTGCCTTACCAACTGCCCTCTTTTTGCTCCTAGCACTTTTCGTAACCCTACTTCTTTGCCTCGCTCAATTGCTTTTACCACCGAAAGGTTAATGAAGTTCACCCAGGCAATAATTAAGATACAAATAGCAACGAGCAACAATACGTAGACCGTTCGACTATTTCCGCCTACTTCCAGTTCGTTCATTAAGGCCGAGCGTAAATGGATTTCTTCCAGAGGTTGTAACACAGTACGGAAGGCAAATCCTTGTTCGCTTCGGCCAGGAGTGCGCTGATCTACAATAGGATTGAACGCTTCTTCCAGTTGTTGAGGATCTTGCCCTGGTTTCAGTACCAGATAGGTATAGAATTCATTCCAATACCAACTCTCTTCAGTATCGTAACGATAGTCAGCTCCTTCACTTTGCCAAGCATACATGGTGGGATATGATACTAGAAAATCAAACTTGAAATGAGAGTTGCTGGGAGGATCAGCAGCAACCCCCGTAATCAATAGATCAGTCTCTCCCGGGTAAGATCTCCCTCGTAGGATTTTACCAATTGGATTTACTTCCTGCCACTGCTCTCCGAAGTACTTCTCAGCTACTGAACGAGTGATGACTACTGTATTGGGCTTAGTTAACGCTTGGGTAGCATTGCCCTTCAATAGAGGAAAGGAAAACACCTCAAAAAAGGAAGCATCTACGTAGTATACTTCTTCTTCATCAAAATACTCTTGTTGATCAGTATCAAGCCTAGAGAAAATACCCGATTGATGGTGCATTCTGACAAAGGATTCTACTGTCTCCGGAAAATTCTCCTGAAGCTCCCAGCCAATGGTAGGAAACGTTAGGGCTGATTTGACATCCATCGCACCCTCTTTGTATTGATACAAGGCCGCTCGATAGATTCGCTCACTTTTCTCATGAAAACGATCATAACTCAACTCAAAACGGACATACTGCAAAATGAGTAAGCAAGCGGCTATTCCAATAGCTAACCCGAGGATGTTGATCAGGCTGAAGACCTTGTTCTTCAGTAGGTTGCGATAGGCGATTTTAAGATAACTTTTTAGCATAACTTTTTAGAGGTAGAAGGTATAGGGTACGGGGTTGATGGTGTAAGGCTGACAATAAAATACACCTATGTTTTTGTATAAATGTGTATTTTTTTCTTCACCATTTACCCTCAACCTTTCACCTTCTACCATCGACCGTTTACCATTTTTATTCGTAACGTAGCGAGTCTACAGGATTAGTTAGCGCTGCACGAATGGTTTGAAAGCTGATAGTGAATAAGGCAATTAATAAAACGATTAGCATAGGCAAGAGGAATATCCACCAACCCACATTAATTTTAAAGGCATAGTCGGAAAGCCACTGTTGAACAAGAAGGTAGGTGAAAGGGATAGCAATGATATTTGATACTATGATCAGCTTGATATAGTCTCTCGAGAGTAGCAAAACAATATTTCGTACTGAGGCTCCCAGTACCTTTCGTATGCCAATTTCCTTGATGCGTTGCTTGATAGTAAAAGCTGAAAGACCGAATAATCCTAGACTTGCAATGAAAATAGCCAGCAGAGTAAATATTCCGAATATGGTACCGTATTTCAGATCCGCCTGATACTGGTTGTTGAAAAATTCATTTGCAAAAAAATAGTTGAATGAGCTTTCTGGAAAGGCTTCATTCCAAACATCATTAGCGTATGCAACTGTTTGCTGAATATCTTGAGAAGATACTCTCAATGAGAAGTAACTTCCGGAAGAGGGGGCTAGATGAAAGATAATAGATAGAAATCCAGACTGAAGTGATTGTTGATGAAAGTTTTTTACTACTCCAATTACCTCAATAGATTTATTATCCTGCTGACGATTAATCGGATACAAAATATACTGCCCTATTGCGCTGGCCGGGTCTTTAAAACCCAAATCATACATCGCTTCTTCAGTAAGAATTACCGCTTCTTTGTCGGAAGCGTAATCTTCTGAGAAGTTCCTGCCCGCTAGTATTTCCATTTCATATAAATCAATGAAATCATAATCAATGCCACCCCGCAGGTAATTCTTGACATCAATATGTTCACTGCCTACCCTTCGAATATATCCACCCCACCCACTCAGTCCGTCTCCACCGGGAATAAACCAGGAAGTAGATACTCGCTGAATAGTAGTTTGCTGTAATAATTCATTTTTTAGATAATCTGCTTTTTGTTGGTAAACAGAATCTTCTGAAGTGATAATAGGTGCTCTGATCACCATAGTCTGGTCTAGGTTCATACCTAGGTCTTGGTTCTGCATATACCTGACCTGCATAAATATGGTAATGGTAAAAGCTATCAGAGAAACTGATGCGGCAAACTGGAAAATATTCAGAGCTTTCTTGAGATTGTGGCCGCTACTTTTATTTCTCTTATTGTTTCTGAAAACTTGGATAGGAGAGTAACCTGAAACCATCAGGGCTGGATATAATCCGGATAAAAGTGACCCTAGCGACAGTATCACTAGTAGCACTATCCAAAAGAAATAACTCTGAAACAGGAGGAGTGGCAATGGCCTGCCGATTATGTCCTGAAATATGGGCAGTGCAATCTGTACGAAGGAAAAAGCTAAGGCAATCGCTATTACATTTAATAAAAAAGATTCCAGAAGAAACTGACTTACGATCTGCCTACGTTTGGCACCAGTAACTTTCCTGATACCAACCTCTTTAACTCTTTCGATAGAAATAGAAATAGAAAGGTTGACATAATTAATCCAGGCGATCAGTAAAATTAATATGGCGATAATCCCAAGGATGTACACAGTTTGGTAATTGCCTCCTGGCGATAGTTCCCCAAGTAGTTGAGTATGTAAGTGAATGTCCTGTAGTTGGTGTAAAAAGAAATCTTCCCGCACTCCCTGATTTGTGTGATATTCCCCTTTATACTTAGCGATCAATTCAGGAAACTTACTTTCTAAGAGCCGGGGATCTGCTTCGGGAGCAAGCTCCACGAAAGTAAAAAAGATAGTCCAGCCCCAATTATCGCGAAGGCCTTCCCCTTGCGCTTTCTCAAAGGTGGGCATGGAAATTAGAAGGCTAAACTGCATACTCGAGTTTCCTGGAACATCCTCCATTACTCCGGTAATCTTTAGAGTAAGTTCCTGATCCCCTTCTTTCAGTTCAATGATTCGGCCCAGAATATCTTGTTGGTCCTCCCAATTCTCTCCAAAATATTTTTCAGCCACCGAACGCACCAGCACGACCGAGTTCGGTTCTCTTAGTGCTGTTTTCAAATTCCCTCGCAATAATGGAAAGGAAAACATAGAAAGTAGGGAAGAATCGGCAAAATAGTAATCAGACTCTTGAAACTGATTCTCATCAACCTCAACTATTGATTGATCAGTAATAGAAACAATTCGTGTAAAATCAATAATTTCCGGATACTCATCCCTAATAGTGGGGCCGGTAGGAAAGAAATTTGTGCCAAAATGTTGGGCGGCCTGTCCACCTGACTGATATTCCATGCTAACCTGGTAGATGTCATCTCCTTTCTCATGAAAGTCATCGTAGCTCAGCTCAAAGCGGACGTACTGTAAGATCAGCAAACAGGCCGCCATACCAATAGCTAAACCGAAGATGTTGATAAAGCTAAAGACCTTGTTCTTTACTAGGTTGCGGTAGGCGATTTTGAAATAGCTTTTTAGCATAGTTCATTCAATTAGTAGTGTGCGGGGCACCCCGTGCAATGAGCAATTATCTTAAAATCAGATGATTGCTCATTGCTAACTGTACATTGTGAAAATTATTCATTCCGCAAGGCATCGGCCGGATTGGCTAATGCGGCTCTCACGGTTTGGAAACTGATTGTAATTAGGGCAATTAACAGCACGCTTCCCCCAGCTAGCAGAAACACCTCCCAGCCAATACTAATGCGATATTCATAATTGGCTAGCCATTCCTGCATCAGCAAGTAGGTAGCCGGAATAGCGAGCAGCAACGATACTCCCACCAACTTGATGGTATTGGTTAAAAGTAGCGTCACAATACTGCTAACACTGGCTCCCAGCACTTTTCGCACTCCAATTTCTTTGGTACGGCGCTCAGCGGTAAACATGGCTAACCCTAGCAATCCTAAACAAGCTACTCCAATCGCTAGGCCGGTAAGGATCTGAAACAAGCGGGCCATTCGCTGCTCGGTAGCATATAGTGCGTCTAATTGATCGTCGACAAAGGTGTAGGTAAACGGTAGTTGAGGTGCTAACTGTTTCCATTGGCTACGTAATTCTTCTATCGTCTGAGCGGTAGTATTGGGTTTAATCCGGATCATCAGATTCTCGAAGCCTCGGTACGAGTGTGACATAATCGCCATCGGTTCAATTTTGTACTTCAGGGATTGGAAGTGGATATCCTCAATAATTCCGGCTAACTCGTAACGACTGCCATTGACATCAATCACTTTTCCAATCAACGTTTCTTCTGGCCGCGTATGCCAATTAAAGGCCCGTAGTGCTTCCTCGTTTAGCAGTATCTGCTGGTTCTCTTTATCTAGGTTTGGTGAAAAATTATGCCCCATCAGTAAATCGATGCCGATAGTACTTAAATAGTCTTGATCCCCCAGGTACATCGGAATACCCACCGCTTCAGTTTGACCTTGCTCAATCAACTCTACCGGGGTAAAGGCTTTATAATTGTGGGGTTCACCTAAGTCGTTATAACCTAGTGCGACTTGAACGGTAGAAGCGTTATTGCTAACCATTTGCTTTAAGGTGTGCATTTGTTCTCCCAACTTATCCACATCTTTAATCATCAGCAGATGCTCCTGATCAAAACCGAGTGATTTGTTTTGCATAAACGATAGTTGCTGAGCTACCAGCAATACGCAGATGATAAGGCCCGAAGAAACGGTAAACTGAGCAATAACTAACCCCTGGCGAAGTCGTACGCCCTTCGTACCTCGAATGAGTTGTCCCTTAAGCACTTCGGTGGGCTTAAATGCACTGAGAATGCGGGCGGGTATCCAACCCGAAAAAATCCCCAGCAGTAATGCCAAAGCCAACAACAGGCCTGCCGATGAAAGCGATACTCCGGTAGAAACAAAGTTTCGAGTCCAGCCACCATCTACCGAAAGTAGTATTTGTACTAATGTTAGCGCAATGCATCCGGCTAGTAAACAAAGCAAAATAGAATCGGCTAAGAACAAACTATAGAGTTGAGTGCGTAAAGCCCCTAATACCTTGCGGATACCCGTAGATTTTGCCTGCTGGGTAGACTGGGCGGTAGTCAGATTAATGTAGTTGAAAGCCGCAATAAACAGCAGTAAGAGTCCAATAACTACTAAAATGTATACGTCGCGGATGCTGCCGTGAGCAAGATCGGTCTGCATATGACTAGAATACAGATGAATTTTTTCTAGTGGTTGAAGGCGGTATTCTTGTAGTGATCCTTCAGCTTTAGCGGCTCGGTAGCTCTTCCCGTACCGGCTTTCGTATACTGGGTTCAGCAGCGAATCGGTAAGGGCAACCATGCGGTTTTCTACCTGCCGGTAATCAATTTCTTCTTCCAGAAGTAAATAGGTGATAGGCCAATGAGCGAGCCAGCCCTGGGGGTGATATTCTTCATCAGCATAGTCGCGGGAAAGCAAAGCGTCGAAATGGAAATGGGAGTTAGTAGGAAAATTCTTAGCTACTCCGGTCACTTGGTAGGTTTCTTCCTTATCAGAAGAAGTAATCCAGAGCGTTTTTCCTAAAGCGGTATCAGCATTACCAAAGTATTTTTGGGCGGCAGACTCAGACAGCACCACCGACCGGGGCTGGACCAGTGCAGTAGTGGGATTTCCGGCTAGTATTTCAGTAGTGAACACCTCAAAAAACCCGGAGTCAGCAGTGTAGACGTGTTCCTCATTATATGCTTCCGTTTCGGTACGGAGAATGGCAGAATTACCTGAACTTTGGGCTATACGTACCACCTCCGAAATCCCAGGTATCTGTTGTTTAATGGTGGAGGCTAAGGGACGAGGCGTAATGGGGCCCTGCTGAATTGTTTCACCGGGTTCGGCAATGTTTAGTATAACCCGGTACATACGATCCGCCTTTTCGTGAAAGGTATCATAACTTAATTGATGTTGTACGTAGAGAAAGATCAGTAGGGCTGCCGCCAGACTAATGGATAACCCCACGATGTTGATAAAGGCAAATGACTTTTTTCTAACTAATTTTCGGTAGGCAATCTTGAGATAGTTGTATAGCATAGCGATTTAAAAAATGATCAAAACTTGAGGAGTGATTGATGACAAATGATCAATGGATTGTATCTTCCATTTTTCATCAGTCACCTTTTTCTGATAAATACTGCAACGGGTATGCCAAGCGCCTTGAGCTCCACTGAAGGCAAATTGGAAGATTAAACTGTTTCATTCTGAAACAGTGGCCTGTTCGGCAGCGAACAACTCTCCGAGGTTATCTTAATATATTTATTCGTAGCGTAGTGAGTCGGTAGGGTTGGCTAACCCCGTGCGAATGGTTTGAAAACTGATCGTCGCTAATGCAATAAGCTGCACGATGCCTACCGGCAACAACAGTAACCAACCGTTAATCTCAACCCTATAGGCGTAACCCTCTAGCCACTGCTGGGTAATCCAGTAGGCAAGCGGCAGCGCTACCATACTGGCAATCAACATTAAGCGTATAAAGTCCCAGGAAAGCAGGGCAATAATACCCGCCACCGAAGCCCCCAAAACCTTTCGGATACCCACTTCTTTGGTGCGTTGCTGGGCAGAAAAAGTGGCAATACTGAACAGCCCTAAGCAAGCGATGAAGACAATGAGTAGAGACAAAATATTAAAGAAAAAAGTATATCGCTGGTCGGCCTGATACAATTGGGCAAATGCTTCGTCTAGAAAATAGTAGTTAAATGGATTATCGGGAAAATACTCTGTTAACGAAGCAGAAAGATAATCAATAGCTTCTCTGGAATTATTAGCCGCAAACTTCACGGTGAAATATTCGTGGTGAGCAGGAAGGTTAGAAAAAGCAAGAGGGGCGATGGATTCCTTCAAAGTCTTTTGATGATAATCATTGACGATGGCTCTAATTTTATGTCTTTTATCGTTGTGCATTACGTATTGACCAATCGCCGCT
>CAKZYJ010000461.1 GCA_937884755.1 uncultured Flammeovirgaceae bacterium | reverse complement strand
CGCCCGTGGCCAACACCACTGCGTGAGCTCCGTGGCGTTCCATCTTCCCCGTATCCAGGTTGCGGGTTATAATACCGCGAGCTTTGCCGTCAACTACTACCAGTTCCAGCATTTCGTGGCGGGGAAAAAGCTGCACCTTTTTCAGGTGCACTTGTCGCATTAAAGACGAATAGGCCCCCATCAAAAGTTGCTGGCCTGTCTGCCCCCGGGCGTAGAACGTTCTACGTACCTGAACTCCTCCAAATGAACGATTGGAGAGGTATCCACCGTACTCCCGGGCAAAGGGAACTCCCTGAGCTACGGCCTGATCGATCAGTTGAGCTGAACATTCGGCCAGGCGGTAAACGTTAGCTTCCCGGGCCCGAAAGTCGCCTCCCTTCAGGGTATCGTAAAACATGCGGAATACATTATCTCCGTCGTTTTGGTAGTTTTTAGCAGCATTTACTCCGCCCTGAGCAGCTACGGAGTGGGCTCGCCGGGCCGAATCCTGGAAACAAAAAGATTTTACATTATAACCGCCTTCAGCAAAGGAAGCCGCCGCCGCGGCACCAGCCAGCCCAGTACCCACTACAATGATATCGAGCTTTTTCTTATTGTTGAAGCTTACCAGCCGGCATGTAGCCCGGTAACGACTCCATTTTTCAGTCAAAGGCCCGTCCGGAATTTTCGCTTCAAGCGGCTTTATGATAGATGAAATCCGGGGAGGTTATAAACCAAGGGTTTTGAAGGCACTGGTAAAGCCGTGTATCATATGATTCCCTAGTGCTATCATTGAAACAGTATAAAGTAGCACGTACCACCACTGCCCAAATGCATTGACCACGATGGTGAACAAATCTTTATTCCCTTCTGCATCCAGAGGAAGAGAGCCAAACTTATACTCATACCAGAAATCTCGCATATGAATAATCAGGAATACCAGGATTACCGTACCCAAAACGCCCATATTCCGTGAAAACCATTGACTACTAGTACTGCGCTTATCGTAAGCATAGCGTCCACCAGTGGCTTTCCGGTTTTTGATGGTAATAATCAGTGAAACAATGGCGTGGGCTATAATGGAGGCGTAAAGGGCGTATGAAATAATCTTAATCAGCGGGTTGCCCGTCATGAATTTTGAATAGAGGTTGAATTGTATTTCAGCCTGCTCTTCAGGTAGTAACAATTGGAAATTGCCAGCCAGATGCACTATCAAAAAAATTATCAGAAACAGCCCGGTTAAGGCCATCAGGTTTTTGCGCAGGAGGGTAGTGGTACTCATGGGGCAAGGGCATAGTCACTGATTGTAAATGTAAAGTCGGAATGCGATAATTGCTAAGAAATGGTAATTAATTATTGTAAAAAATCAAATGAAAAAATGTGAAATAACTAAAATTATGATAAGTAAGAATTTTATTTAATAGCTTAAAAATGAAATTCTATTTTCTAAGCTTTGTTCCGATAGGCTACAAAATGTCCGTATCGTCATTCTTTAGGCTCAACTCTTTTATCCAAATATTCCGGTAAAGGACGTCATGGCCCTCTGCTTGTAACTTAATACCCCCCGGAGTATCAGTTATGCCTTTTCCTCCGTCGTTGCCGCCATCTATTCCGGAATTGGGTCCGCCCCAAACCTGGCTGATTTCCTGATTTTTGTGAACTTTTTCGCCGTTGAAGTATACCGTAACTAATGCTTTTTCAACCCGTTCGCTCCCTTCAAATCGAGCTGCCCGAAAAATAATATCGTAAGCGTTCCACTTTCCGACACCATTGTAAGCATGGTAGGGGGATTCAGTCTCATTTATTACCGCGCCCATACCGTGAGCAGTAGAATCGCCATCTAGCACCTGAATTTCGTAACGGTTCTGTAAATAGACTCCGCTATTTCCACCTTCATTGGCAACGAAAAACTCAACATGTAATCGGAAGTCGCGATACTTTTTCTTGGTTACAATATCGGCAGCACCATATTTCCCGCCAGCCGCTGCCGGATCGTTACTATTCATAACCAATCCTTCATCCTGGGGATCATTTACTAACTCCCATTTAATCGGTAGGGTAGCTGCCAATCGGGGACCTTCCCAATACGTCCATTTGTCGTGTAACATCTCTGAACTTCCATCAAAAAGAACTTCGGCATCCTCAGTAGGAGCGGTGCCTACTCCTACTTGAGAATAAAGCGGTTGCGTAACAAGAATTGCAAGTAGAGAAGTGAGAAGCAATTTAGTCAGGTTGTAGAACATTGGATTAATCTTTACGGAGTGTGGACGGAATACATTCAAAAAATCAAATTACTGAAATACCACCAATACACAATAAAATTATGTTTCAATGTTTATTACTTTAGAAGCACGCTAAGTCAGTAAGCGTAAAGTTTCCGGTGGTATTGAACACCCAGCGTGAGGGGTACTGTTTACCTTATGGAGGTGAATACATTGCAATAGATTAAGCATCGTGCTTAAGTGGCAAATAGCTGAAATTTGCCAAAGATCATACATCTTGTCCCAAATTGGGAAGAAAATTTGCAGTTTCGCTACAAAGTATACGGGGTATGAACGAATTTGCATTTTGGAAAAACTGGCATCCAACCAGTCGAGCGGTATATTTATCGTTATTAGGGCTGTTTGGGCTCTGCATAGCTTGTTTTTTTCTCATCTATCCTCAAGGTTTTTTAAACGTGGTTTCTTGGGAGCGTATCTCTGAACTGGTTGATCTTCCGGTAGTTCAGGAACCGATCACTGTGGGCTTATTTTCCTTTTCTTATGCTTTGGATTTTAACTTGGTACAAGAACACTTTTTAGGAAGCAGTCTTAAGTTATCACCTATTGGCGCTTATGTATTGCTCACACTGGTAGCAATTACATGGGCGTTCTTGCTAACTATTATTTCTGCGGTAGACGGTTTCTGGTATTACGTAGGTACGCTGCTCTTGCTTGGTATTATTCTGTTGTTCCAATTTGAGCAATTGTTGTGGTTTGGTCAGGCTCAGAAAATAGGGGTGATTATCGCTTTTACCTTGTTTTTGGGGCCAACTTTCTACTTTCAGCATATCAATCCAGATTTCGGTTTAGTGCCTCGGCTACTAACCTTTACTGGCTCAACGGCCGTCTTTGGACTGTTAATCTGGCTGTTTACTGAGGCTAAGCAGCCTTTTTTGACCCTTGCGTATCATGGTCTGGGAGTATCCATTGCATTCAGTATTGTTTTTATCTTAATTCTGGGGCATGAGTTGATCAGTTTTTTCACTACCATTATCACTCAGAGCAATACTCCCAGAAGTTCTAATTCTTTGCTGCATCTAGGTATCTTATCACTAGTGTATCTGGTGAATCTTGGATTACTATTTCTCAAAAACATTGGTTCTCTGCATTGGGATATTGTCTATCTGGATGCGTTCTGGTTATTGCTTGTTTTAGGAGTTGTGGGTATTTGGGGCTTCCGACAGCGAGAAATTCAGTACAAATTTATCTTTCCGTTTGCTCCCCTGGGAGCTATGCTCTACCTATGCTTAGCCATGTGTACTTTCGGTACAATAGTTTTCTTATCCTGGCAGGGAAATGATCCGTTGCTTGAGAGCTTGGAAGATTGCATTGTTTATTCTCAGTTAGGATTTAGTTTTGTCTTTCTCCTCTATCTCATTGCCAATTTCATTCAGCCTCTGATTAATAATCAGCGAGTGAACCTGGTTATGTACCGCCCGAATACCTTGCCTTACGCAACGGCGTTAATCGGTGGGGCTATTGCAACACTCGGTTTTTTTGCCCGAGGAAGTTTTTTTGCTTATTATCAGATCATTGCTGGATACTACAACGGCATTGGTGATTTGCATTGGATAAAGGATGATTTATTTGTTGCGGAGCAGTACTACAAATTAAGCGATCAGTACGCTAATGATAATCATCGAGCAAACTACGCACTGGGTGCTCTAGCTCGTCAGCAGCAAGATGCAGTTTTGTCTGCCTTCTACTTTCAGGAAGCGCAAACTAAAAAGCCAACTCCTCTGTCTTATGCCAACACAAGTGCGGCTTATGAGACAACCAATCAATATTTTGACGCGCTCTTTACACTAAAAAAGGGGATTGAAGAATTTCCTCAAAATACCCAGCTAGCGAATAACCTAGCTATGATCTATGGTCAGACAGATATTTTGGATTCGGCGATTTACTGGCTTTCTCGATCTGCCGAAAATTCGGATACACAAAAAGCTGCCGAAGCCAACATTCTGGCGCTTTTAGCCGAATCTAAAGATCAACTCTCAACCGATATAGACTCACTGGCTAATGATTTTCTTAGCGACCGGACGTACCCGCCTTCAATAATTAACCATCTGGCTTTGCACGCTCGAAAAGAACCTATCGACTCACTAGAGGCGTGGTTGAGTCCAAAGAACGTTCAACCGGAAGCATTAAGCAGTTTTACTTTTGCTCAATTGCATAATTATCTGCTAGCCTCTACGAATGTAGATACAACTTTACTAGGTCAGGCAGAAAACTTGGCCGAGATGGCCGAGAACTTTCCCTATACCGAGTATCTAGTTTTTGCTACTGCCCAGGCTCGTTATCGGCAAAATCAAATAGTGGAAGCCTACCGTAAGCTTGATCGCTTGCAATCGGTGAATGTCTTTAAGCAAAATTATTATCTGGATATTATGGGTTTGTGGGCACTGGAACAACAAGCACCTCGTCAGGCCACCCGCTTTTTTGCCCAGTTAGCCGAACGTAAGTACAAAGATTCGGCACTAAAATTTGCGGTGAGCTTAACTGAATCCCTAGCATCGCCCGATGTAGAACTTGACCAGGTGCTGGCATCTTGGCAAGATATTGTCATGGATTCTACTCAGACAGTTCATCATCTAACTGCTCAGAAAATGTTGGAGTTACTACAAAGTCCGTATTCAGAACTGATTGATGACAATGCTCGTTATCAGTGGCTCCGCTACCGGGCTCGTGAGTTGAATTCGACAGAACTTGCTAATACCTTTTCTGAATTTGAGGACAATAGCTATGCGGCTATTGCAGTGTATGATTTAGCAATGAAGGGTGAATCTAAATTCAGCGAGGTGCTTCCTTCGCTGATTCAAGGTCTGAAAGAAAATGAGTCCTCCCTGAACTACCATGGAACGATATTTTTGGAATGGGCCTGGGCGTTGACCGAAATCAATGAAAACAATGTGGCTAATTGGGATGGACGGATTGATCGTCTGGTAGCGTTGAATTTACATCAGCGGTACGAGAAGCAATTTCTTCAAGCACTTGCTGCCAAAGAAAAAAATGATCCGGTAGCCCGTTCTATGTACCTACAATTACTAGGGAATCCTTTTTTTGAAAAAGGTTTCATTGGGGCAGTTTCCCATCTGTACTCCGATAGAAATGAAGAAGCGTACCAGCTTTGGTTAGACGCAATACAAACCAATCCTTATTCCAGTGAACTGCTGGCTGAGTACATTTTAGCCGCCCTAAGAATAGGTTCTGAAAACTACGCCGAGGAAAGTCTGGCTGAATACCGAAAGATGGTGAGCGAAGACCAGTTTCAGCAGTTCATGGATTTATACGAAACTACCAAAAAGGAATCAGAAGTTGTATTTTAGCCTCAATCTATGGTTCTTTCAATGCAGATTTGTTGATGAACCACTTTACTAAAAATTGAGGTGTTAAAATTTACGACTTGAATGAAAATATACACTAAGACCGGGGATAATGGCACTACTTCTATTTACGGCGGCACCCGGCTCCCAAAATCTGATTTACGGCTAGAGGCTATTGGCTCAGTAGATGAACTTAATGCCCATTTAGGGTTACTTAGAGATCAATCTTCCAACCTGATTCCCGAAGCCAAATTCCAACAAATTCAGGAAAATCTGTTCGTGGTAGGAGCGTTGCTAGCCAGTGAAGGGAAGCCTGAAAAGATTCCAAATCTACCACCCAATAGTGTAGAATGGCTGGAAGAGCAAATGGATAAAATGGACGAAGAACTGCCCGAGATGCGATTTTTTATTTTGCCGGGAGGGCATCCCATTGTCTCTCAGGCGCATATTACCCGTTGTGTCTGTCGTCGGGCTGAGCGACAGCTTGTTCGCTTAGCAGAGCAGGTCAGCATCGACTCACTGCTATTTCGCTACCTTAATCGATTATCTGATTATCTTTTTGTTCTAGCTCGGTATCTGGGTAAAAAGCAAAATGTGAAGGAAATTCCCTGGCGCCCAAATCAACATTAGTAAATTTAATCTAAATAACTGATATGCGTTACTTTAGCCTGTATGAGTTAAACCAAAAAATTAAATCAGCTCTCTCAACTGAACTGGAGCCAGTTTACTGGTTGGTGGCTGAAATTGGCGAAATGCGGGTAGGCCAGAACGGACACTGTTATTTGGATCTGGTAGAAAAGAATGGAGATTTTTTGTACGCTAAAATACGGGCAACTATTTGGTCTAATACTTTTCGGGGAATTGGTAGTTGGTTTGAATCTATCACTGGCGAGCGTTTACGACCGGGACTAAAGGTGCTGGTTCAGGCTGAAGTGAAGTTTCATCACCTATACGGACTGAGCCTGAATGTCAAAGATATTGATGCTAAGTTTACGCTAGGAGAACGGGCACTAAAACGACAGGAAGTTATCAATCAGCTTATTGAGGATGGAGTCTTCGACATGAACAAAGGCCTAACTCTGCCGTTAGTGCCTCAGCGTATTGCCGTCATCAGTTCTCCTGCTGCTGCTGGGTTTGGTGATTTCATGGATCAACTAGAGAAAAATCGCTTTGGCTACCAGTTTGGAATCAAGTTATTCAAGGCTAAGATGCAGGGTAACGATGCTTCGGATAGTATCATTCAGGCTCTTCACCAAATTTTTGACTTACAGGAACAAGATGATTATTTTGATTGTGTAGTAATCATTCGAGGAGGGGGTGCTCAGGTGGATTTAGATTGCTTTGACAGTTATGATGTAGCGGCACACGTTGCTCAGTTTCCCCTTTCGGTAATTACCGGAATAGGACACGATAGAGACGAAACAGTGCTAGATTTGATTGCGCATACTCGTAAAAAAACTCCTACGGCAGTTGCTGAATTTCTGATTGAACAGTTGCAATCGTTTGAAAACCAATTAGATGAACAGGCTTATCGCCTAATCCAGTTTACTAAGGAGGCCGTTAGCGAGCAACAGTACGAGTTAGACCGATTATATTCATCTCTAAAGCTTTCGGTGGTTTCTAATCTACTAAAGCAGGAGCATCAATTCAGCCAGCTTCAGGAACGATTGAAGATTGCTACCCGTCGTACCCTTGAAAATGAACAGCAGGCGATTGAAAGTCTGCGAGGGGCACTAGAAAAAGATAGCCGGCAACGCTTGCAGGATGAGAAACGTTACCTGACAGACGCTAGCCGACTTATGGAGGTAATTGATCCTGTGGCACTATTAAAACGTGGGTTCAGTATTACTTACGTCGATAATAAGCCGCTTACGGCGGTGAATAAGCCTAAAATCGGAGATAAACTACTCACGAAAACTGCTTCAGCTAGCTATCTTAGTAGCCTAGAAAAAATCTTACTACCAGACAATGCCCCGCAAAAAGACCAATAATCCCCAAACCTACCGTGATGCACTGCTCGAATTGCAGACCATTGTACAGTCCGTTGAAGATCAAGAACTGGATGTAGATGAACTAGCTGACAAAGTTAAGCAGGCGTTAAAACTGATAGAGTTTTGTAAAAAGCATCTGAAAAACACCCAGGATACCTTAGATCAGGCTTTTGAGGCTGAATAGAATAAAAATTCTTTTTGACGGGTATAAGAATTAAACTGAAAAGGCGTTTACTTAGTATTATCGGTCACCAACCAAATCCCTCATGAACGCCGATTATCAGCCATCTCATAATCGTTCGTCTTTCTTTAGCCGTGAACCCAGGTTTTCACTCTGGATTGTCGTAATCTCGTTGGTGGTATTGTTGGTAGTTATTTTTGTGAGTGATTTAGGACAGGAAAACCCATTTACCGATCTATTTTGCCAGCAGTCTGTTCAAAAGCTAAAAAACTTTGAACTGTCTCAATTTTCCAGCATTGTTGAACAGCTTACCAGCGTATTAGAGCAGATCCCCAAGTAAATCCACTTCCGAAAGCTGCCAAGCATATCAAATCTCCCTCTTTGATTTTACCTTGTTCCCAGGCTTCGCTCATGGCGATTGGAATGGATGCTGCAGTGGTGTTACCGTACCGTTGAATGTTATTAAAAACCTGATCTTCCTTTAAACTAAGCAACCGTTGCACCATCTGGCTGATTCTGAGGTTTGCCTGGTGTGGAATCAATAAATCAATATCGGAAGGTTGGTAATTATTTAGCTTTAGGGCTTCCTGAATAACTTCGGGAAAACGGGTAGATGCGTGCTTAAATACATGGTTGCCGTTCATCACGGGAAAAATGGTCCCTTCCTCAATCATGCGGGCTTGTGTACGCGGAATGGCACGGGAACTGCCCGGATCAATAACTGCTAACTCTTCAGCGTATTCACCTTCGGAGTGTAAATGGGTTGACAGTATCCCGTGATCGTTATCTGAAGCTTGTAGTACAACTGCTCCAGCACCGTCTCCAAAGAGTACTGAGACGGCTCGACCCCGGGTGGTCATATCTAAACCGCTGCTGTGAATTTCCGAACCAATAATCAGTATGGTATCGTACATACCAGTTTTAATAAATTGGTCGGCTACTGATAATCCGTAGACGAACCCCGTACACTGAGTACGGATATCGATAGCACCAATGGTTGGCAATTCTAGCTCTCTTTGCACTAAAACACCTGATCCGGGAAAATCATAATCGGGGCTAAGAGTGGCAAATACAATGAAATCTACGTCTTGAGGGGTTAGCCCGGCGTTTTCTAATGCCATTTTAGCTGCTCGGGTACCCATATTGGAGGTAGTGTCTTTCCCTAACTCAAAAAAGCGCCTCTCCTGAATCCCGGTTCGTTCCCGAATCCATTCGTCGGAAGTATCCATTAACTTGGCTAGATCATCATTGGTTACTACTCTCTCAGGAAGGTATCGGCCTACACCGGCAATTTTTGATTTTCTCATGGTGGGTAAATGTCAGGTGTTTCTACGAATAATGTGAACTGAAAAGTATGAAATAATGCTGTTTAAAATCTTGGATGCGGAGTGTAATGGGAAACTAAAACCACTTTAGACCAATTTTTCAGATTGCAGGAATGTCTCTAACAGCAAACGACCATCGGTGTTCCGCAGTGCTTCATCAGCCGCCCGTTCTGGATGAGGCATAAGTCCCATCACGTTCTTTTGTCGGTTGGCAACTCCAGCAATATTATTGATTGAACCATTTGGATTGCTACTTTCCTCTATCTTTCCGCTTTCGGAAGCATAGTAAAAGAGAATTTGTTCGTTATCTTCCATCTCCTTTATCACATCGGGTGAAGCATAGTAACGTCCTTCAGCGTGGGCAATGGGAACTTTATAAACTCTATCCTGATCTAGGGTAGCCGTCATAATCGTACTATCCGTTGCTGGTTTCAGGTATACGTTTTTGCAGATAAATTTCTGGTTGATATTAGGCAGTAATACACCGGGTAGCAAATGAGCTTCAGTTAGTATCTGAAATCCGTTACAGATGCCAAGAACATATCCTCCTTGTTGTGCATGCCGAATGACTGACTCCATGATAGGGGAGAAGCGGGCAATAGCTCCGGCTCGTAAATAATCACCGTAGGAAAAACCACCTGGAACAACTATGAAATCGCAGTTTTTCAGATCCGTATCCTTATGCCAAAGTTTATGGGTATCCTGTTGTAAAATATACTTAAAGACGTGAAAAATATCTTCGTCGCAGTTTGATCCGGGAAAAACAACAATACCGATTTTCATGAATTATTGGTTGGTTGAGAGGCAAAAGTAAACATTTGAGACTCTTTTAGCCAACTACATACCAAATACTTGGGAGAACTAATAAGGTTTAATGACATGAGAACAATACACTGTAATATATTGCCTTATCTGGTAAAATATTAGCATTAGAATTTTGCAAACTTTGTGAAAATATTCCCTTTACATAGTTATGAAGTACTTATTTCTATTCATTCTGATTTCTCAAAGTGTTACATCATCAGCCCAAACCTTAGCCCGAGACTGGAATCAGAAAATTGAGCAGGAGATGTCTAAGTTTTTAGACTGTACCAAGAACAACCCAGAAATGTCTAGTGAATGTAGTCAGTTTATAGGCAAAACGAGTAAGGCTATCTACCGGTTAAACGACTTTTATAATACCAAACAGAGCCGGTTTATGGTTGTCAGTGAAATATATGGCTACCTGAAAAGTAATCAGCGTTGGGAGCTTTTAGGTCAGGGTTACAAGCAAGATGTTTTACTATCCGCGCAGGATTTAGCAAACAAGAATAGGGCAGTAGTAGCAGTTTATTTAGATGAAACAAATCTAGGTCAACTCGCTTTTATTTTACCAGGGGAAGTAGCTCCCTCCGGATCTTGGGGACTTAGAGTACCAAACTCAGCAGCGTTTATTATGACTGCACCTGAAAAGTCTTACGTCAATAAGGGGATATCTTATGCGTTTCCTCGTAAGACGATGGCTGAGGTTTATCTGTTCGCAAGAAAGATATAAACCACTCGTTAGCCCTATCAAATGGCTTGGGCGTTGTAAAACTGATAGTGGACGTAGGCCTTGTTGGTCTTTAAAATGTGAAGCACTCGTAACCACAATCTTTCGTAGGGTACCACTTCCATTTCAGTTTCAATATCACTAGGAATCTTAGTATCGGCAAGTTTCTGATAGTAGGTGGTACCTTTTTCCTGCACTCTATCGAAGTCAAATTCTTTCTCGACTACAATTTCCAGAAGCCGAATAAAGACACTACTACGATAGTTATTTCGCTTATCTAGGTGGGATGATTTATAAGCAGATAGAGCATTTACACTATCTTTAAACTCACGGATACTTCCTTGGCGGAGTAGGAACAAACTCTGAGCTGTAAGGTAGGCTATATTGAAGCTTTCGTACTCTTTAGGATAATCTGGTTTGGACTGTAAGAATTCTTCTTGATTGAATCCCCAGCTTAGAATCTTAGTCTCGTTGAAATAAATCAAATAGATACGATAGATTGTCCATCGATCTTTTACCTCCTGAGCCTGATTATTAAAGTTCTTGTTGGTTCGTACTTTCCTAAACGCTTTAGCAGCATCTTCGTACTGTTCGCCTTTGAACAGAAGTAGAATGTAGTACTCCATGAACGTAAACCAATCAGAGTGGCTAGGTTTGAACAATGCTTGCTTGCGATTTGCGTACGGAATTCCTTCAAGTACGTTCTCTAGGTAGATATAGCAGTAGAGTTTGGCAAAAACGATTCTTTTCTGATGCAAATCTACGGTTACCTCACTGTTGGGGCGATTAAGATAAGTGTCCTCCAAGTGGGTACAAAGTTCTAGTGATTTTTCGTAGTCCCAGTTAAGTTGGTAGTACAAAATAGAGAGTTTATGACCAATAATGTTTATTGATTCGCTCTCAACCCGCTCGGCTATATGATGAATTTGTTCAATAGTTTGAGGTATTGTATCCAGAACTCTCTTTTGAGCACTTACCGATTTATGGATGTGAACTAGCTTTTCGTAATATAAGTCTTCACTGGATTGTAATGCTCGCAGTTTAAGTCGATACTCCGCCAGCTCAGCGCGCTTTTCTAGAAAGGGAGTAATTTTTCCCTGACTAGAGTGATAATTTTTTTCAAGTTCCAATGCAGGAATCAGAACTTCGTACAGCTCGTACTCTTTGGCGGTTCTAATTAGCGAAGGAAGAAGCTTCTGTGCTATTTCGTGAGCATTTTCCATCGTAAGAATTTTGGCCTGTAGTAAAGTACGTTCACTATCATAGCGGCACTGCTCGTAGCAGGTATAGCTTTCCTTTTCGTAATCCAGAAAAAACAGGTGGTTCAGTAGCTTACTTTTCAGTTTTGATTTGGCGTTACGATAGTTTCTATTACCCGGATCTGCATCGAATAAGTCATTTGCAGCAGCATCGTCAGTTAGGTAGGCTTCATTCAGAATACCTTGGTAAAGTAAGTTGTCTTTGGATGTTTCTTTCTTTCGAAAGTTGAAATTTACTAGCTGGATGCTTCGGTGTCCCTTTTTACGGATAATCCTGATTAGATCCTTTAGTTCAATCATATAAATAAGCGTAGAGTGGTAAAATGCAGTTTAAAAGCAGGCAAAATTTTAACTTAACGTAGTAAACTTACATAAAATAATTCGAAATAAAATAATACGAATGCTCTTTTTGTCGACTAAGACTACTAAAATGTGTAAAAAAAGTGAATTTATCGGCTAAATCTTACATGCTATTCGGTTGGTAGTATGTTTTTAGCTGATTTTTGGAGAACTGAGAATCATATATTGCCAAAAATAGAAATTGTGACAATTTTCCGGTAGCAACTATAAATTCAGGAATTTACAATACAAAACTTATATTACTCTCAATAATGGCTATTGAGGTGGTAAAAGATAAGAACTGACTACATTGCGGAGCGATTTTTAAAGATTTATTCAGGCCGATTTGAGTCTCTGGATGATATCCATTGCCTGCTTAGTTCTTTCAGTAAGAAGCTGATAGTTACTTTCCTGAATTACATCTTTAGTAATAAGCTTAGAACCCATACCTACGCAAGCCACCCCAGCATTAAACCAAGCAGTAAGATTCTCTTCAGTAGGTTCAACTCCTCCAGTGGGCATGATGCTAGTCCAAGGGCAGGGGGCTTTCACTCCTTTTACAAAGGCTGGCCCACCTACCTGCGTAGCTGGAAATATTTTTACAATA
>CAKZYJ010000460.1 GCA_937884755.1 uncultured Flammeovirgaceae bacterium | reverse complement strand
GCAATCTCCCGAGCTAAGCTAGAAATGTGTGATTCTGTTTTCTTTTCTATAACAGTAAGATTCTCGGTTTGGGCAGTTCGCTAACCTGTATAAACTTCGGCAAATACCTTGCGATACGTAGGCAATTGTTGCAAACGATCTTCTTTCTCCTCAAAAGCTCCAGGGCCATTAATAATATTTACGTACTCCTGTTTTTCGCTAGATGAAACACCATCGTAGTTCTGTAGTGAGTCCCTGAACTGCCCCCAATCTTCAACTACTGGCTTTAAGATAAATTCAATTTCTTCAGCCGCACCTTGGTAATCATAGCGATCCATTTGCTCCTGATAATACTCTTCAATGCGGCCCGCGCGGTCGGCAGAAAGGTCTGAGTTTACTCGTTCTGATCCTTCAGGAGAGTGTGTACCAGTAATAGAAACTGAACGGGTCACATTCTTCTCTGCAATAAAGTTGCTGAACTGATCACCCCGGTTACTACGAACTTCAGATCGACGCAGTACTGAACTTCCTTGAGCGAAGAAGAAATTAATATTGGTAGGAATTAACTCTTCCTGATTGTCGGATCCATGATCACCATAAGCACCAAAACGGGGAGCTTCTACTAGCTTTTGTGTTACTATCAAGCCATCAGCTACTTGCATCTCAGGTGTTTCGGCGATTTTGTCGGAAGTAGGTTCGGAGGCAACTCCTTGTACCATCAGCATACCATTATCCATTGACTCGCCAGTGTAATCAAAAGAGAACTCCTGGCTTTGCTCAGGCTCCTGCTCGGCACCATTAGGAAAATCGGCAGCTCGGAACTCAATGCTTCCAACGTCTACTCGTTCATCACCATATTGGTAAAAAGTATTAACGGTGTAGATTTTGTCTTTCTTCATCATCTTCACCGGCAGTTTAGCGCTCATGGTGAAAGTTACAGTATTTCCTTGTAATTCAAGGGGAGACGGCTCAACGGTAAGTTGTTGCTCTTCGGCCATCTTGACCATTTTTTTCAATGAGTTACATCCTGTAAAGATTAGGAAGTTGAAAAGTATGGTACTCAGTAGTAGTGTCTTGAGTTTATTCATAAGATAAAAATTTGGTTAGTCGACGTCGCGAAAATAGAATGATATTATAAATATTACAATTATGGCGAAAAAATAGTTAATTTCTGACTTTATGAACCGATTTAGAACAAAATTTGTTTGCTCCAAGTTTAAAAGATTATGAGAAAAATACAGTATTTTTTGGAAAAACAAGCCTTTGGGGTTTGTACGAAAATTGGTAGCAAGATGGACATTCCCACGGCTACTATCAGGATGTATTTTATTTACGCTTCTTTTTTAACTTTTGGCTCGCCCATTTTGCTGTATCTTGGTATTGCTTTTTGGATGAACCTTCGGCATCATGTGCGGAAAAGCCGGAATCCCATCTGGTATTATTAAATCGATTGGCAAACGATAACTCCCGAAAGTATTTTTTTCCGTGGAAGTATCTTTCCCAAACTAACAGGCTTTTCATCATTACAAAGGGAGTTGAGCGATTCACTAATTGTATGTGATTGGCAGGCCGTTTCCATTGCCTAAACTTTCCTAAAAAATCTACTACTGCTCGCCATACTGCCTGCCCATCCTGAGATTTACCCTGAATCCGAAAGTAAAGCATTGCCAGTAAGTCCAACCCTAACTTGGCGGGGAGCTTCCATAATAGTGATATTATTTTCTCATTTTTATACAGCATCACAGTGCTGTTACGAAAATTCAGGTAGGTTTTGCGAGGGTTGGTGGCAGGCATGGTACCTCCGCCCACATGATAGACCACACTTTGTGGGTGGTAGTATAGCTTATATCCGGCTCGCTGTAGCCGCCAGCAAAAATCAATCTCTTCCATGTGGGCAAAAAAGCTGGCATCAAAACCACCCATTGATTTATACACTTGCGTCCGTACAAAAAAGCAAGCTCCAGTAGCCCAAAAAATAGGAACAATATTATCGTATTGACCTTTATCTTCTTCAGTAAGATCAATAATTCTTCCTCGACAAAAAGGATAGCCCAACTGATCGATATAACCACCCGCAGCACCCGCGTGCTCAAAATGGCTCTTTTGGTGAAAGGCTTTCACTTTGGGCTGACAGGCAGCAATAGAAACGTCCTGTTCCATCAAGTTAAGAACCGGCTCAATCCAACCAGGAGTTACCTCTACGTCAGAATTCAGCAGGATACTGTAGGTATTGTCAACTAGGTTCAAGGCTTGATTATAGCCCTCAGCGAAGCCGTAGTTTTCTTCAAAGGCAAAAATCTCAACGGTAGGATAGTTTTTTTGCAGGAACTCAAGCGAGGCATCGGTGGAAGCGTTATCGGCGACAATTAGTCTATGACCAGCACTGGAAGCCACTACGCTGGGCAAAAACTGCTCAAGAAAATGGACTCCGTTATAATTTAGAATAATAATAGCCGCAGACTCCATCTAGGTAAAGTTGCCTAAATCAAAGCCGGGGATGTTAGGAATAAAGCCTTCGGTAGATTGCTTCATAGTTTCCTTGGCTTTGACTTCTACCTCTTCTAGAGCTTTATTTATTGCGGCAATCACCAGATCCTGCATAACCTCCTTATCTTCAGGTTTAATCAGATCGTGATCTATTTCCAGATTGATGACTTTCTTTTTTCCATTTACGGTTGCTTTCACCATGCCGGCTCCAGATTCACCGGTAGCTGTAACGTTGGCTAGCTCTTCCTGAGCCTGCTTCATTTTCTCCTGCACCTCTTTCACTTTCTCCATCATCTTATTCATGTCAAACATAAGCGTACAATTTGTTGAGTTTACGATATTGCATAAACGTTCAATATACTGTTGGTGTTCAACCTGACAAAATTGTAGGTCAAATTAATTGAGCAACACGACTTTGCCTTGCTGCGTGAACCGGTTACCGAGTTGATCAGTTACGTCAATCTTGTAAAGATAGGTACCCTGACTGGCTAGTACTCCGTTATAGGTTCCATCCCATCCCACGTCGAGTTGATTAGTCCTAAAAATCAGTTCTCCCCATCTGTTGTATACTTCAAAAATTACTGACTCTACTAGTGCGGCTTTGTACAAAAATACATCGTTCAAGCCGTCGCCATTAGGGGTAAAGGCATTTGGAAGGAAGACCTGAGCTTGGGAAGGCACCCGTAGACAAACCTCATTGCTAACCGCAGATTCATTATCGCAATCGCCCAGGTAGGTCACTTGGTAGCAATACTCCTGGTCTATTTCTACACTCGAGTCAACATATTCTAATTCATCGGAATCAGTAGAAACTGAATCGTACAGAACATAAGTACTATCGCTTAATGCACGATAGATATAGTATTGCTGAGCTTCAGCTACCTCCGGCCATTCCAAAACAATGGAAAGATCGCTCAGACCGATGGTCAATGCAGTGATGGAATCAGGTACTTCAGTACTAATCGCGGTAAGTGCAATAGTTTCGGAAAGGCTTACCCCAGTTCCGTCGCTACTTCGCACTTGGTATTCATAGGTTTCCTGGCAGATTACATCAGTGTCTTCGTAATTGGTGAGTGTTGAGGTAATTACCTGGTTCCCATCTTTAAACACTTGGTATTGATCAAAAAGATCGGGTTGCGACTCCCAATCAAGATTATTTTGCAGGTTATCGGCTTCGGCATCCAAAACAAAGGTGCATAGTTCATTCGACGGAAAAGTTGAGCCAGCGCAAGGATCTATAGCAGCTACAGTCAGGCAGTAATAATTAGATCTAGTCTCCCATTCTTCTTGTTCAACTATTGCTTCGGTTGTGCCTGGAGCCAGCGGATCGCCTCGGCTACTGCTTCCTCTATCTACGGAACCCATCACCAGATAGCTAATATCACCATTGGGCAGCGTGTATTCTACCCGAATCTGCTGATCATCCAGCACTTCCACTAACGACAAAGTAGCCTCCGGGAATGTACCACCATCAAATGTATTAAACTGTACAGTACTATCGGCACACCCAGAATTATCAGCTTCATTAAACAATCCACGCACAGTGACAGGATAAGTCCCTGCCGCGGCATAAGGATGAACGAAAGAAGGTTGGGTTGTTGGCAAGACTTCTACTGTGCCGTCACCAAAGTCAATCTCTAACTCATCGTAGTAATCATCCTGAATATCCACAAAAACCCGATTGTTAGTACAATTAATCAGTTGAAACTGCGGGGTGCGTGGTTCTAACGCTTCAATTCGTATACTATCTACTTCAGAGCCAACTACCTGAATTATCAAGTATGAACCGGGAATGGCGTACGTGGTATCTTCGATCGTGGTTGGATTGACTGGTATTCTTTCCCCCGGTCTATAGTCAAAATTGTAAACGCGAGGGTCATTTAGTGGATTATCGCTTAGATCGGTTACCGAAACCGTTAATGGGGTACACCCTCTTATCTGGTTTACACTAAAGTTTCCGATAGGTCCACTCGGATAGGGCTGGGCATTGGCAAAACTAGTGACCAACCATCCGAGAATGAGAAATACGAAAAACCTGTTAATTGGCAAACCGAGACATTTAGGATATTAACTGCAAACTATACCTTCTTATTGCCTTACGAGGCTTAGGTAAGTTGAGCAATAATGGCTTCCAGCGCCAATGCTTGCTGATCACCGGTTTTCAGATTTTTTAAGCTATACTGGCCGCTTTCTAATTCATCGGGGCCAATTACCAAAGCGTAGGAAATATTCTTTTTATCAGCGTAGCTAAATTGCTTCTTCAACTTTACCGCATCTGGGTACATCTCAGCCCGAATTCCATTTTCCCGAAGTTGGCTCAAAATAGGCAGTAACTGCGACTGCAGTTGCGCATTAAAGTTAATCAATAGAACCTGGGTACCTAGTGTACTTTCTTCGGGAAACAAGTCCAGATCGTCCATTACATCATAAATACGATCAACCCCGAAGGAAATTCCCACTCCCGATACATCCGGTAAACCGAATACTCCGGTGAGATTATCGTACCGACCACCACCGCTGATGCTGCTACCAATCACTGTATCCTGAGCTTTCACTTCAAATATAGTTCCGGTGTAATACGATAAACCTCTCGCCAGGGTCAAATCAAAACTAACGTGCTCTAATGCGGAGCCAAGCGCTTGGGCTCGATCCAGAACATCTCCTAACTCAGCCACTCCTTTCTTCCCCACTTCCGATTCGCCAACGATGTTCTGGGCAATATCGAGCTTCTGAGCGTTAGTCCCTTGCATCGTAAAAATAGGAGATAGTTGCTGGATAGCAGTATCCGAAAAACCTCGTTCTTTAAGCTCTTCCACAACCTTTTCCTGACCAATTTTATCCAGTTTATCAATGGCTACCAGGAGGTCACTCTCCTTACCTTCCGCTCCAATGGCTTCCACCAGTCCATTCAAAATTTGCCGATGGTTGATACTAATTGTGTATTTCTGAATACCTAAGTTCGTAAACACTTCTTCCAGCATGCGAATAATCTCCGCTTCGCACAATAGCGAATCAGTACCAACTACGTCAGCATCGCACTGATAAAATTCTTGGTAACGGCCTTTCTGAGGACGATCACCGCGCCACACCGGTTGTATCTGATAGCGCTTAAACGGAAATGTGATCTCGTGTTGGTTCATCACTACATAGCGAGCGAAGGGTACTGTAAGATCATACCGGAGCCCTTTCTTTGCAATCTTTGGTAACAGTACTGAACCTCCCCCTTGAAAATCAGTATCGGTAATGCCTGCTAAGAAGTCACCGTTTTTCAGTATTTTAAATAAGAGTTGATCGCCTTCGTCGCCATACTTACCGGTAAGTACTGACAAATTCTCCATACTGGGAGTTTCCAACGGCTGAAAGCCAAACTTTTGATATACGCTTCGGATGGTATCCAAAATGTAGGTGCGCTTTGCCATCTGGACAGGACCAAAGTCGCGGGTTCCTTTGGGTAAGGTTGGTTTATTACTCATTAATATAGGGCGACCGATCGGGGTCGGGATTGTAGTCTGAAAATGTATTTTTAATATTTTTATCGCTGGCCTTACGCGGATTTTTCCAAGATGGGTCAAGCTCTAGTTTGGTCACTTTATCCAAACGCAATAACAGAACAAGCTTCCGAAGATCTTCACTAAATCCACCCGTCCGGCGATTGATGGAGAGCGCGTATTTTCCAGCAAACAAGTTGCCCTGAGTTTGTAGTTCCAGCAGTTTCTGGTTGATGTAGCTGAGATTTTCGTAAATGTCGCTGGCATCTTTCCCAATCACATTGCTAGCTTCCAGACTGCCAATGGTCATAGAGGTCGTCCCCCCAATGCCCGACACATAGGGTTGAGCATCGTTGCCACTGAGCACTACGGGCGAAAGTCCGGTAATTGCCCCGAGCGAGGCAGTAGTAATGGCGCGATGCTTTTTACCCTTACGCGCTTTTTTGTAGTCTTTCTGCATTTCTTTCTGTCGGGCTTTTAACTGATCCATCAGATTCATTGCCCGTATCAGCCCCGTACGATACTGATTGTATAATAACTGATCTTTCTCCGCCAAATTTTCGGCATCCTGCACGTGAACTTGAATAGTACGTTCCTGCCGCTGATTAGATCGGTCGATCGCAAAAAAAGTGATACGGTACGTACTGGTATCACCGGGATCTGCTAACAGATCGTAACCGGGTTGCCAGGAGAACTCCCATTGAGTGGGTTCATTACTTACTAACGCTGAACGGGGAATTTCGTGACTATCCGTCACGAAATCGAAACTGACAATATCTTCATCACCGTTAGGATCAGATAGGTAAAATTTGATATTTAAGTTCTGGTCTTCTTTAATCTGATGATAATTCTGGTCAGGAACCATTGAGATTTCGGGGGGCAAATCCTGCTGGGTGATTTCAATGCGTAGTGTACCCTGAGTTTGAGCCTCATAGGGTTGATCTTCTACGATGAATGGCAGCATGAGGGGCTCTCGCTTCAGGCGATTATACTGACTAACCGAAGGTGTCCACTTAAGCATTCCTTCAGCCGACAGACTCATACCCTGAGGCATTTTCGCTAAAATGGGTTTGAAGACGATTGGGTCTTCATCAGGATCGATAATGGCTTTGATGGCTCCTAACGAATAGGTATTTTCTTTTCCGTAGCTCACGTAGAAATTGCGCATCTCACCAATTTCCGGCGGACGGTTCACGTGGTTTACCAGCAGCTTCACTGACTTGCGGCTGGTTTCCCCACTTTGATTTTCTACTTCAAAAGTTACTGGAAAGGCTTTGGAATCATTTAAGCGATCAACCAGATCAAAGGACGGACGCCAATATACATTCCCTGACTTATCGTAGCTCAACCCTAGTTCCTGAGCATTTAGCACTCGGTAGCGGTAGGCATCATCCGTTCCACCCCGAGCCGCCAACTTGAATGAGAGCACTTTACCTTCGTTCACCACATTCCAGTAGGAAGTGCGCGGAAGCAATAGCTCCAGATTAGCTTGAGAAGGTGGGGGTTCTTCCCGGGCAGTAGCTGAGGCCGGCAGTAAGGATACTTCCACTGTAGCTCCATCTCCCAACACCTTATCTCGAATCAGCAGCTTCATCTTACCCGATTCCTGTCGTAAAGCAGTAAATTGCTCCCGGCTCGGTTGCCAGCTAAGTTGCCAGCGATTATCATCCGTAGGCTGAATGGTCATTCCTTCCACTAACTGATCAGAGTCTGCTTCCACGACAAATTTTTGAGCATCTAGCGGCAGAGAAAAGGTGTTCGTCACACTCGGCTGAATGAAGAATGGTTGTAGCTCTTTTAAGTCGGGAATACGGATGGTATTCTGAACGATGAAGTCTACTGTCTGGGTGGCCGTTTCGCCGGCTGCCGTAGTTACCTCAAACACCACCGAAACAATTCTGCTTTCTTCTCCCTGGATAACGACATCGTAGGCGGGTGTCCAGGTAACTACGCCATTGGTTAGGGTAAGTCCCTTAGCCTCTTCACTTTGGTACTGAAAGGAGTAGTTTTGATCACTACCTCCGGTAGCATTAAGGGTAAATTGCAGAGTACTTCCTTCACTCACTACATTCCAATTACTCTGTTCGGGTAAGCGTAGTTGTAGTTCCGTTTGCGCGGAAGAAAAAATCGGCAAAACAATATGAATGACAGTTAGTATAAAAATGGCGTATTGCATATCAAACTTTCGTTCGCTTGAACTTAGATGTTTCAACGATTTATGCCAAAAATCATTCCCTAATTTTTTTGCTTTAATAAGTCACTATTCCAACCGTTTTATGCATAGTTATTGTCTTTCCCTTGGTCATTGTCAAACACTATTGATTCTATATGAGAAAAATTTTACTCGCATTGTTGCCCATATCAACTCTACTGGGCATCTCCTCTTCTGTTCTTGCGCAAAAATACACAGTTAGTGGCTATATTAAAGATGCCACCAACGGTGAAGTGCTGATCGGTGCCAACATCTTTGACTTGAAGTCTTCTAGTGGCACCAGTAGTAACACGTACGGCTTCTACAGTCTCACGCTACCAAAAGACAGTATGAATCTGGTCTACTCCTACGTAGGCTACCAACCGCAAGCGGCTCGTTTGCAACTCACGCAAGATACGGTCATCAACATCGAACTCAGCGAGAGTGCTCTGTTGGATGAGATCGTGATTTCAGCAACTGAAGCAGATAAGATTCAGGAAGTGACGCAAATGAGCAGTATTTCCGTACCGGTTGAGCAGATTAAAAGTCTCCCGGCATTCCTGGGAGAGGTTGATGTGTTGAAAACCTTGCAGTTACTTCCCGGAGTACAGTCGGGTAACGAAGGGACAAGTGGTCTTTACGTGCGCGGCGGTGGTCCTGATCAGAATCTCATCTTGCTCGATGGTGTTCCGGTCTACAATGCTTCTCACTTGTTCGGCTTTTTCTCCGTATTTAATGCTGATGCTATCAATAATGTGAATTTAATCAAAGGCGGTTTCCCCGCACGTTACGGCGGCAGACTTTCATCGGTGATTGATATCAGTATGAAGGAGGGAAATATGAAGGAGTTTCACGGCGAGGGATCACTCGGTATCATCGCTGGAAAATTAACTTTGGAAGGCCCGATTGTAAAAGATAAAACCTCGTTTATTATTTCGGGGCGGCGCACCTGGATTGATGTACTAGCCCGCCCGCTCATCAGATCTCAGACTGATGGAGAAGAGACAGTGGGCTACTATTTTTACGACCTTAATGCCAAAGTGAATCACAAATTTTCTGACTGTGATCGGCTCTATCTGAGTGCTTACTTGGGAGATGATCGTTTCTACGCCCGTTACAAGTACGAAGACACCTTTAGCGGAGTTACACTTGAGGATGAAGACGAATCCGGCTTGGAGTGGGGAAATATCACATCAGCCCTACGCTGGAATCATATGTTTACCCCCAAGCTATTCAGCAACACCACACTTACTTACAGCCGTTATCGCTTCGACATTAATAACGAATACCGTTACGAATACCTGAACGATTCTGGAAACGGCGTACTCGTTGATCAAGGGCTAGCTCGGTACCTATCGGGCATAGAAGATTTTGCCGCCAAAATTGATTTTGACTATATCCCTTCGCCTCAGCACTACGTTCGCTTCGGGGTGAGTGCCATCCGGCATACATTCAATCCGGGGGCACTCAATGTTCGGTACGATGATGAAACTAGTAATGAGAATATCAATACTACATTAGGATCACAGGAAACTGAAGCAATAGAGTTTGCGGCGTATGCCGAAGATGACATTGAGCTGGGTCGTCGTCTCAAATTTAATATCGGACTACACTTTTCTGGTTTCCAGGTTAACGATAAGTTTTACACCTCCATTCAACCGCGTATTGCTGGACGTTATCTACTAAATGAGCAACTTTCGCTCAAAGCCTCTTACGTGCAGATGGCTCAGTTCATTCATTTATTAACCAACTCGGGCATTGGTCTCCCGACTGATTTGTGGGTTCCCGCTACTGATCGGGTACGTCCTCAGACCGCTCAGCAGTGGGCTTTGGGCGGGGCGTATAACTGGAAATCGGGCTATGAGATTAGCCTTGAGGGCTACTATAAAGATATGCGTAACCTGATTGAATACCGCGAAGGAGCGAGTTTTATTGATGTAAACGAAGACTGGCAGAACAAAGTAGCCGTAGGCGATGGGCGCAGCTACGGAGCTGAACTACTCATTCAGAAAAAACAAGGACGCACCACCGGTTGGTTAGGTTATACACTATCCTGGACCGATCGGCAGTTTGACGAACTTAACTTTGGTCAGCGTTTTCCTTACAAGTATGATCGTCGTCACGACTTGGGAATTGCCGTAGTTCACCAGTGGCGTAAGCGAGTAGACCTGTCGGCTACCTGGGTGTTCGGCAGTGGCAACGCCATTACTTTACCCACCGCAATTTACGGTGGCATCGGTAGTTCGTTTTTCGGAAGTGGGATTTATAACTACGGCGAACGCAATGGTTACCGGATGCGGGCTTTCCATCGGCTAGATGCCAGTATCACGTTCCGTAAGCAAACCCGTTGGGGTGAACGAGCTTGGGTACTGGGAGTATACAATGCGTACAGTCGGCGCAACCCGTTCTATCTGTACCTAGACGAAAGCTCAGACCCTAGTCGGGAGAGTCAGTTCAGACAGGTAAGCTTGTTCCCTATTATTCCTTCCATTAGCTATCGCTTTAATTTCTGATCAACATGAAGCATATAATATATCTTTTCTGGCTGGTACTACTCGGGTTTAGTGCCTGCGAAACCATAGTTGACGTGGATATTCCAAAAGAAGACTCTCGACTGGAAGTGAACTCTTTCAAAGGGATTGATGCACCAGTATCAGCCGAGGAAAGCCAGAGCAAATTTGTTCATAGCAACGAACCCCTGCGCGAAGTGTTTGATGCTGAGGTAGTATTACTAGAAGATGGACAGATCGTAGCTACTTTAGAGGAGTTTCCCATTAACAGTGATATCATCACCACGCCTTCTGGGCCCTACGCCACTGACTTTGTGCCTTCTGCAGGGCGAGAATATACATTACGAGTGAGCAAATCAGGATTTGATCCAGTGGAAGCTACCACCCTCATTGCCCCGCCCACTCCCATTGCGAACCTACGCTACGATACTATCCCCGCTGTCTTCGAGGAATTTGATAGTACTGGTAATGTTACCCTCGTGGAGAGACCATCACTCAATCAGGTGTGGCTGGGTATTGATGACCCGGGCGGCGAAGAAAACTTCTATGAAGTGTTGGTGCAGCGCTACCGAACTAGCTTTAGTTTCAAGGAGGACGATGATGGTAACTTTATCATCACTGACACCTTCCGCATTTTAGCGCCTGTTCCTTTAGTTAGTAACGACCCCATAGTAGACGATAACAACGATTTCTTCGAGGGTGAAGAGGAAGCATTCACGAGTGGAGCCTTCATGTTTTCTGACGAGATATTTAACGGTCAGCTGTACACATTTAATTTTAGGTTAGACCAATTTTTTGGTTTCGTACCAGAAGAAGAATCAGAATATTTCATTACCCTGCGTACGCTTAGTGAAGCCCAGTATCGTTATATCCTTTCGGTAGACCTTCAGCGGGAAAATCAGGATAACCCATTTGCTGAACCTGTACCCGTTTTTAATAATGTTGAGGGCGGGTACGGTATTTTTGCAGGCTACAGTGCCGATATTGATACTGTTGTAATAGAGTAGTGTGGTAGTGGTCAGGTATTCAGGTGTTTATGAGATAGCAACAAGAAGTCTAAACTCAAACCCCAAAGTGCTAAACTGTGAACTTCCAAACGTAAAACTTGTAACTTCTGAACCCAGAACGCTGGACTATGAATCAGGTAACATGAATACCTAAACACATTAAAACCTGAACACTTTTTTATTTTCTGCGGTTTTTAGTAAATTCGCACCTCATTTTTAGAACCAAGAAATACTATTGATATGGCAGTTACCCGTTTAGAACGAAAAGGATTACGAAATAAAGCTCGTGCCAAAGCTCGTAAAGAGCGCATTAAAGAGCTAACCAAGCAGCCTCCCATGAAGAATGTGGACATTGAAGCCATCAAGGAGGAATTTGCTAAAAAATCAGGTAAACCTTCTGCTAAGAAAGCCACAAAGAAAGAAAAAGAAGAAGCACCTAAAGCAAAAGCTACTGAGACCACTCCGGAAGAGGTTAAAGCAGTAACCGCCGAAGTTGCGCAGGAAGAAACTAAAGCAGAGGCTTCTGAAGTAGCTGTTGAAACTGAAGCCGACGAGCCTCAGGCTGAAGAGCCACAAGCTGAATTGAAAGAGCCAGCAAAAGCCCCTCAGGAAGATGCTGAAGCGGTTGAAGAAAAAATTGAAGGAGAAGACTCCGAAGAAAAAGAATAAATACCTTTTTACTATTCCTATTGAAAGCACACCCTGAGTGTGCTTTTTTATTTCTACCCCATCGAGGCGATGATCGTCCGCCAGGATTTACGATCTTGCTTTGACCCAGGAATCTACAACCCCTAACCGACAAAAAAGCCAGGCAATTGGCAGCTATACAATCGGCTATCGGATGGTAGTACCGGCAAATTTGCCCCCTCGAAGAAAAGCCTCCATATTTGCTATCTTCCGTCCGTTCAAAATTACTACTTCCAATTCCAATGACTCAGCCCGCTGGCTGGCAATTGGGTCAAAGGGGGCTGACAAGCCAGGCGACCATTCATCCCCTACTATTTGGCGAAACTCAGCCCAGCGAAGTTCTTCATAACGCTGGGCTTCCGGATTTTCCCGCGGGTCTTCGGCATACACGTAGTCAATATTGGAGAGGTTTAGCACCGAACGGGCTTGGTACCTTTTGGCTAGTAATACAGCTATGTAGTCGGTACTCCAACCGGGTTTCCAGCCGGCTCCCACCAGAATAGGTTCAGAGAAATCAGGTAGAGGCTCGTCAAAATCTTTGGCAATAAGCGGATGGGCTTTTCCTTTAAAGATGGTTCGTAGCAAATGAGCATTGAGTCGGGTGGCGTGAATACCCAACCAATCGCGTTCTTCGTCATCTACCCCACTCACTTGTTCAGCGGCGGTCTGGTAGTTACGAGCCGTTTTACCCCCGCCCACGGTCAAAATAAAACGATCCCCTTGGTCAATCCGACGATCAATAAACTGCTTAAATTCTTTTAGATAGTCGGTATCAATAGCGCCTGGAACCACAATTGACCCACCCAGAGAAAGTACATAAAGTGCCATGTTTGGTTAGTTTGACTTAGTGCCTAGTTCAATGGCTTCTAACTGACTAACGATGCCATTGTTTAGTTGAAACCGTAGTATGGTCCGCATCTGATGAAATCCCTGGCGACCAGCCGCTCCCGGATTCAGACAAAGCATATTGTTACGCTGTTCGTCTTTTATCACTTTCAAAATATGGGAATGCCCGCATACGAACAAATCTGCCGAACGTTCTGACAGATTTTTTCGCACCCTAGGATTATACTTCGGTGGATAACCGCCGATATGGGTCATCCAGATACAGACTCCTTCTCGTTCTATCCAACAGTCCATCGGCAGCAATTTTCGTACTTCTTCACTATCTATATTTCCAAAAACAGCCTGCGTAGGTTTAAAAGTTTGCAGTTCAGTTAGCAGTCCTACTGAACCAATATCGCCGGCGTGCCATAGTTCATCACAATCAGCAAAGTAATCAAAAATCTGGGGGTCAAGGTAATTGTGTGTATCTGATAGTAATCCTATTTTCATGTAACCAGCTGTTTCCTTAATATGGTGATTGCCAATGTGCAGTAAATTTCTTTTTTTACTAAAGCAGCAATCTACTTTGCTTAACGATGGAAAAACTGATTAATAAAGTCCTGATTCTTCCGCTTTGTTTACTGCTTAGTACTCAAATTCAAGCTCAAGACTCAACTGACTATCCTGAAAGACTTCGGCGCTCAGAAAGCTTCTTCGGCCTACACTTCGACTTCCACGCCCGAACCACTGACCAGGACGTAGGAGAAACCCTGACAGAGGAAATGATTGATAGTATGCTGGTAGCAGTGCAGCCCGACTTTATCCAGGTTGATTGCAAAGGTCATCCGGGCATTACCAGCTATCCGACTGAGACAGAAATAGGCACGCATGTTGCAAGTTTCACGCAAGATCCACTGATGTTAATTCGGGGGGTTACAGCTCGCCGGGGAGTTGGTTTGTACGTGCACTACTCTGGTGTGATTGATCGACAGGTAGTATCTTCTCATCCTCAGTGGGCCAGTTTGGATGAAGCTGGGCAGCCAAACAGTCGGGGTGGCCTATCGGTATACAGTCCCTATGTGGATGAATTGCTGATTCCGCAACTAAAGGAGTTAAGCAGCAGGTACAATATTGACGGAGCCTGGGTAGACGGCGAATGCTGGGGGCTCCAACCCGATTATAATCAGTTACTTACCAATCCCTTTTTAGAAGAATCGGGCTTGAGTACAGTTCCCCAGTCACCTGCCGATGCCCATTATTCGGACTTTCTGGAATTCAATCGACAAGGCTTTCTGAAGTATCTGGCACACTACGTAGATGCTATTCACGCTTACAACTCTGATTTTCAGGTAACTAGCAACTGGGCGTACTCTTCCTTTATGCCCGAAGCGGTGAATACCAACGTAGATTATCTTTCAGGCGATCTTACTCCCGCTAATGCGGTATATCGTGCCGCTTTTGAGTCTCGCTGTCTGGCCCCACAAGGGAAGCCCTGGGATATCATGGCCTGGAGCTTTGCCTGGGGACGAGAACTAGGCAACTCGACCAAAACTGCTTTGCAATTGCAACAGGAAGCTGCTCAGGTGCTAGCAATGGGCGGTGGTTTTCAGGTCTACTTCAAGCAGAACCGCGATGCATCCATCCAGCCCTGGACTGTTCCGATTATGCAGGAAGTAGCCGAGTTCTGCCGAGCTCGTCAGCAGTATACCCATAAAGCTAAGCCAGTCCCCCAAATAGCTCTGCTCTATTCAAATGCTGGTTATAAGGCCAAAACTAATAATATTTATAGCCCCTGGAACAATGAGTTAGTACCTTCTCAAGGGATTTTGTACGCCCTGCTGGATGGACAGCAATGCGTAGAAGTTCTTCGCGAGCATCATCTACAGGGAAATATGAACCAGTACCCACTAATTGTGATTCCGGAATGGGAGTATTTGGAACCGCAGTTCATTGATGAACTCAAACAATACGTAAGCAGCGGAGGTAACCTGTTGGTAATAGGCGCTAAAGCTGTGGATAATTTTCAGGATATACTGGAAATTAATCTGGCTGATGCGGTAGTAGATCAGGTGCGTCAGTTAGGTTACAATAATCATTTGGCAGGACTTAGAACCATTTATCGCCCGGCTACTTTGCAAGAAGAAGCCGAATCATTCGGTACGCTTTATACGCTGATGGACGATCGTTTTGATGAACAATCGGTAATTGCCTCAATTGCTAATTACGGTGAGGGAAAAGTGGCCGGCGTGTACGCTAATTTGGGTGAAGTTTACCTGAACCGTAAAACTCCGGTGTACCGCGATTTTTTAAGTGGATTGGTCGCTGAGTTGTTTTCCGAGCCGATGGTTGCAGTAGAAGGTAGCAGGAAAGTACATGTAGCGGTTAACCGCAAGAATGAGCAGTTGCTCATCAATCTGGTAAATACCTCGGGTGAGCATGCCAATGAAGATGTATACGTTCTGGACGAAATACCCTCGATTGGCCCATTGACCGTTTCCATCCGCACTCCCAATTGCCCTCAAAAGATGATGTTGCAGCCCGAAAATATCCCGCTAGATTTCGCTTATGAGAAAGATATAACACAAGTGACAATTCCAGAATTGAAGATTCACTCAATTGTTGTGATTGATGAGTAAACTTATCAGGTAAATACCAACATTTTTTCTTGCCTCAGAAAGGCTGAATTGTACCTTTGCCCTAACCCAAGCCGTATTTCTGTGAACTCACTTTCGTCTATTCAACGGCTTTTTTTGTTAGCGCTCGGCCTGATGTTTTTTTATCTGGTGCTGACGCGTGTCTCCGTTCTTTCCTCTTGGCTTCCCGAAGCTAAATGGTGGAAAGCAACCCTCGGTTTACTCTTCGGAATAGTTACTTTGATCTGGTATTTTCGCGCTCAACGTTCCCGTCATGACTCTTGACGTAGAATTTCTCTCCCGCCTTCAGTTTGCTTTCACCATCATGTTTCATTACATCTTTCCCCCTTTTAGCATCGGGATGGGTTTGCTGCTGGTGATCTACGAGTCGCTCTACTTCTTTACCCGCAAGAAGGTATACGAATCTATTACTCGCTTCTGGATAAAAATCTTTGCTGCTAACTTTTCTATCGGAGTAGCCACGGGTATTGTGATGGAGTTTGAGTTTGGCACTAATTGGGCACGCTATTCCCGCTTTGTGGGCGATATTTTCGGTTCACCTTTGGCAGCCGAAGGTATCTTCGCCTTTTTCCTGGAATCAGGTTTCTTAGCTGTCTTACTATTTGGCTGGCATAAGGTAAAACCCGGCTTTCACCTTTTTTCTACCTGAATGGTTGCCCTAGGCTCGATGATGTCCGCCTTCTGGATTGTAGTAGCGAATTCCTGGCAACAAACTCCGGTAGCATATGAGTTAGCAACTACCGTGGATGGTTACACTCGGGCAGTGATTACCGATTTTTGGGCAGTAGTATTCAATCCATCATCGATGGTACGATTCTCTCACTCGGTTGTTGGAGCCTTCGTGCAAGGCGCCTTTTTGGTGCTAAGTGTTTCGGCTTACTTTATCATCAAGAAAAGAAATCTAGAATTTGCCTATCGCTCGTTTACTATTGCCCTAATTGTAGCTGCCGTAGCGTCGTTAGCTCAACCGCTGATCGGACACAATCACGCTCAGGTAGTGGGGGAATATCAACCCGCCAAGCTAGCTGCTTTTGAAGGCTTATACGAAACCCAGACCCGAGCCCCGTTGGCAATTATTGGCTACACTGATCCTGAAGAACAAAAAACAGTAGCGCTAGAAATTCCCGGAATGCTGAGTTGGCTGCTGTACGAAGATTGTGACGCCGAAGTAGCCGGACTAGATCAATTTCCCAAAGAAGATTGGCCACCCGTTGCTCAGGTATTTCAATCGTACCATTTAATGGTAGGGCTAGGAGGAATATTCATTGGTATTACTTTGTTAAGTTTGTTTCTACTGTGGCGAAAGGCATTGTTTGATAAAACCTGGCTGATGCGCCTGTTTATTCCGATGGTAGCTTTACCGGTCATTGCTAACCAAGCTGGATGGTATTCCGCTGAACGAGGTCGCCAGCCCTGGATTGTACAGGGATTACTTCGTACCAAAGACGGTCTTTCCGAATCAGTACAAGCTCCCGAAGTGTTGATTTCACTGGTCTTATTTGCGGTTGTGTACGCCTTACTTTTCTTCGTCTGGCTGTACGTATTAGATCGAGAAATCAAACATGGTCCAGAAGATCATACTCTTGCTCCCGAAGTAGGATATTTGCAAAAGGGCGAGCGGGTGAATGCAGTAAAGAAACTCACAGGATCTAATGACTAATGAATGATGATTAATGAATAATGGCTTTTACTAATTGTATTCATTCGTCATTATTCATCATTCATTAATCATCAAAATTATGGACTATAACGTTATCTGGTATATCATCATCGGTTTATTGCTCATTGGTTACGCCATTCTGGATGGATTTGATCTGGGAGTAGGCGCCTTACACTTGCTGAGTAAGGGCGATACTAATCGGCGGATTATGCTGAACTCTATTGGTCCGGTTTGGGATGGTAATGAGGTTTGGCTGATTACCGCCGGTGGTGCCCTATTCGCGGCTTTTCCTGAGGTGTACGCTACGGCTTTCTCAAGCTTTTATCTACCGTTTATGCTATTGTTAATTGCGCTGATTTTTCGGGCAGTATCCATTGAATTCAGGAGTAAAGAACCCAACAAACGGTGGCGAAGCACCTGGGACACAGGATTTAGTCTAGGTTCTATCGTTGCTGCCATTCTGTTTGGTATTGCAATTGGCAACGTAGTAGTCGGCTTTGCCATTGGTGCCAATAAGGTGTATCAGGGCAGTTTTCTGGATTTAATTAGCCCGTACACACTACTTACTGGCTTTTTTAATCTGGCGATGTTTACCATGCATGGTGCCATGTATCTTAACCTCAAAACACAAGGCGATTTACAAGCTCAGGTGCAACGCTGGGCAAAGAATGCTTACTTTGTTTTCCTCGCAATATTTACCTTAACTACAGCAGCCACACTCTATCTACAGCCCACCATGATCGCTAATTTTTCGTTTGGGTTAGTAGAGGTGCCCGGCAAAGCTCACGAACTGGTTCAACAGCACCAAACATTGGTTTCATTGGTAGCCTGGCTCATCGTCATCCTGAATGTGCTGTCTATCGCCAATATTCCTCGCGCTCTAGCGAAGGATAAACCGATGCAAGCATTTATCTCATCTGCCTGTACTATCGCTGCCATTGTACTACTATTTGCTCTGGGCATTTTCCCGAATATGCTGGTATCTAATCTCTCGCCCGATTATAGTATTGACATTTACAATGGATCTTCCAGTCAATACACACTACGAACCATGTTCTGGGTAGCTATTTGGGGCTTACCCTTCGTAATCGGCTATACGTCGTTAATCTACTGGACGTACCGCGGTAGAACGGAGTTGAACGAAAGCAGCTACTAGCAATTGAAAATTGACAAGGGATAGTTGATAAGGAATAATAAAGAATCCGATAGCTTGAGCACAACTATTCTACTGGCTTAATTCAGTTTTTGCTGGTATTCTTCAAGCTTGTTCCATATAGAGAAGAACTGCTGAACACCCTCTTCACTGGTTAAATCAGTATTTATCAGTAAGATTCGTCCGATTTTATTTTTTGTATTGAAAAACATAAAAGACGATACTCCGGGGTCTCCTCCGGTGTGACCAACGTAGTCTTGGGCTGAGAACCCTATAAAAATGCCAAAATTATACTCATCGTTATAGGGGTTTTCGGCATCACGCTCTTCAAAGTTTTCGTCACCTAATTGCAATTTATACAATTCACTATAGCTAGCTTCTGTCAGAAGCGAGCCTTTTCCGGAATAACCCCGAATTAGCTCAACCAGATATTTACTCAAATCATTGATAGATGTGATTAGCCCGCCATCAGGATAGGTGATGAGAGAATAGAATGGGATTTGCTCCGTTGTGCTGGCGTATAATTTTGTATGCCTAGAAAAGTCTATTTCATCAAAATACCATCCCGAAGATTCCATTTTCAGGGGTCCTAAGATGTGTTTCTTCGTAAACTCGCTATACTTTTCTTCGGTAGCAGATTCTAGGACAAGTGCAGCTAAGGTGGCTCCCAAATTGGTGTATTCAAATAGTTGACCGGGAGGCTTATTCAAGAACACTTCTTGGGAGTACCACTCCCCTTTCTCACTGAGTAAACTTTCTAAAAAAAGCTGCATAGAGGTATTATCCGAAGGCGGGTTAAAATCTTCCGGAATCTTCATTGAATCAGACTGAATACTATCCCTGGGATCTTTTAAGATGTATGATTTTTCTCCGTAAATATCCCCGTCAGTAATTGAAGAAGTATGGGTTGCCAGATGCCGTATTGTGATTTCTTGGTCAGGGAAGTTAGGGTTTCTCACATCAAAAGTCAGGAATTTAGAAATTGGATCGTCTAAGTTTAGTTTTCCCATTTCCTGGGCCTTTAGTAATGCAATACCTATCAGAGTTTTGGATACTGAGGCAATATTTTGCAAGGTGTTTTCTGAATAGCGAGTGTTATTTGAAATATCAGCAAACCCAAACCCATGTTGATACAACACATTGCCCTCACTCACAATAGCCACCGAGAAGCCATTAATCACTCCGTTGGATTGTATTTCATTTAATTCGGAGGTGAGAGAATCTTTTACGCTCTCAACCTCACTCTGAGGGTTTTCAACTGACGCCTGTTTCTGATTACAAGAGATGAGTAGAGTAGTAATAAATAGTACTGACAATATTTTTTCCATCTGTTTACTTCAACATTACTGGTTTATGAGGATGTGGGCAAACTTACAAAACTGGTTGTAGTTAGGCGATAAGTAAAGTAGGAATCATCAATTACCATGTCCACTATTAATTAGCTTCCTTCTTTTTCCAGTAACGCATCAGTCCAGTAACGCTCATCCAGGAGGGATTCGCCGCTTCGTACTGTTGTATAGTTACTTCATCCGCTCCTTTCTCCCGAAGTTGGCTAGCTACGTAGGACTGAAATTGGGGTACTAACTCCTCGTGAGACTGCCCCGCCCCTATTTTTTCCTTGATCCACGCAGCCCAATTCGTCAACTGTTCTTCCAGTAGATTTAAATGAGTGTCTACATCCTCAACCCGGCCAAAGTGTGTCAGGTAAAGAGCTTCCGGTTTCAGGTTGCGAAGCAACTGAATGGACTTCTGCCAATCTTCGACGTTAATATCAGGAGGGGGGCAGGGAGGTTCAACGAGGCCACCTTTTATTCGCACTCCACCAACGTCACCGGTGAAAACCATATTATCTAACTGATAAGCAATATGGTGCACAGCGTGGCCCGGAGTATGATGGGCAATTATTTTGGTATCGCCGAAGCTTAGCTCAGTACCGTGTTCTAACGGCTGTAAATTGCTTTCGGCAATTGGCTCCATTTTTCCCCATAATCGCTCCATCTCGTCCTGATAAATCCGTTTGGCTGACTCCCACAGTTTTTGAGGGTTAGCCAGATGTTTAAATCCAAAAGGATGAACGTAGACCTTAGCTCCTTGTCCCGCCAGTGCCCAGGCGGCTCCAGCATGGTCAAAATGGATATGGCTAAGCAGCACATGCTCAATGTCAGCGAGTTGAAACCCGGCTTTCCCAACACCTTTTTGGAGCGCTTCGTAGGTTGAATAAGGACCAGTTTCAATCAGTACTGGTCCATCAGAAGTTTCAAGAAGGTAACTGGCAATGGCCTGAGGAATATTTAAAAAGTCCAGATCCAGGGTATGTATCATTGTTATTTCGGGTTAGGTTCTCAAATTAAGGGCAATTGCTTCAAATAGCAACGACTAAATATAACCAGCCACCCAATAAGCCAGCATACCTACGCATTCCCGAATAACAATTTCAAAGCTACCGATGGCCGATGAGGTGGGGATAATTAGCCAGTCGGGGGTGAATTTAGGAGTGTCACTGCGCATACTCACCGGAAAGGGATCAGCAGCAACCCCTACTTTTTCAAAGCAAGCTTCCGCTCGGCGCATGTGATAGGCCGAGGTTATCAGTAAAACAGTTCCGGAAATATTTTGGTCGGCCAGAATATCCTTACTGTTCAGGGCATTTTCATGGGTATTGCGCGAAGTTGCTTCTACTAAAATATCGGCCTCGGGTATTTGGGCGTGATCCAATATCCTTTTTAATGAAATGGCTTCGGGCACACTATCAGTTAGTAATTTACCCGAGCCTCCACTCAACAGGATTTTCTCAATTTTACCTTCCCGATACAACTGAATAGCGTGCAGTATCCGGTCGGCATCGCCCACCACATGGCTACGGTCCCGTGGTTCTTTATCTGTTGTAATGCCGCCCAGAACAATTCCCACCGAGTACTTTGGCAATGACGCAATAGACTGAGGCTGAACTTCCCAAACAAGCATCAATAGATTACCGATAAATAAATTGGTGAACAACAGCAGCAAGACGAAACCCAGAATAAAAAACTGCTTTCGGAATCTCTTCCAAAAAATGCACAACAGAAACGCCAGCACCACCAGCGTTACGGGCATCACTAAAAAGTAGAGGGTTTTAGAAAGGATGAAAAACAAGAATTAGTAGTGTTTAGGTGTTATAGTATTAGAGTGTTAAGGTGCTAAAATACTTTAACACTCCGCCTTTAGGACTCAATCGTAGTAGTGAACACATTTTCATTTCCCACCATATCGCGCACTTTTACTTTCACTTCGCCCTTTAGGGGTTTAGATTTGTCCATCCGGTCGGACCAGATGAGTTCCCGTTTGTAATCATAGTGCATGAGCAACCACTCACCGTCAACGTAGGCTTCGTACTCGCGAATACCGGAAATAGCGTCCTTTATTTTAAATCGTAACCGGCTAGGGCTAATACTGAGCGGCGTAATGACTGGGGCAATAGTGTCTACTTGCAGTTTAAAGTCTCCAAAGGTACGTGTACGGAAACTGATGTTGTCGCCTTTCCAGGTTCCGCCTTCGTAGCCCAAATCCCCCTTACTATCAATACGGTATACCGACATCTTATCGCGTGGCCCTTCGGGAAACTGCCGGGGCTTGAGCAGGACCTGCATATTTTGCCGCAGCGGCACGTTATTCTTATGAATGCAGAATAGCTCCTTTCCAGCTTCGTGCTCGTGGTTCATCTGTAAAAAAAGGGTATCAAACAGAGCTGACTTAGGAAAAGTAACATTCATGCGGGGCTGATAAAAGCTGAATGCACTTTTGGAAGGTACCCGAACCTTTATTCCTAGCGTACTTACCTCACCACAAATATCAACCGAATCGGGAATACACCGATTTAGATACCAGAGGTACACAGCCACATCGTTTACTACGTAGGCTGGGGGTTCCTCTAATGTGCTGCGTTCCGCGTAGAATTTAGCTAGCTTTCGTTCGTAGATTCCTTCCGGGCTTTTCTTTACTGGGGCGAATACTTGTAGCACATTTTCTCGCACGTGAAAGTTCTGATTAGAATAGGGCTTATTGAAGTAGCGTACTTTCAGTTGTTCGCTGCTTTGGGGCTGTCCTTGCAAGGTAAACTCAACCCGGCTAGTATTACCGTATATGTCGCTCAGCTTAATTTGGGCTAGATGTGACTGATTATCGTTAATCGTGATTCTTCCCTTCTGAGAATTAGTTTTATAGAAAGGTAAGGTATTACCATCGGCCACGTACAGCCGGAAAAACGTGCGGTTCTGTCGGTAGCGCTCCTCATAATTGGCATGTACGTGAATATTCTTGGCTTGCGAAAAAGCAAACTTATCCATTAAGCACAGAAACTGACGCTCACCATCCAAGCTTAGCTCGGTTTCTTTTACCCCATAAACGTTCCTCACGCCGGTAGCCTTATCAAAAGCGGCTACTTCTACACCAATGGTTCCTCGAACATCAATCGGCTCAGATACTACGTACTTACCGTTTTGTTCTTTCAAACTAAATTCAAAGCGACCAAATTGCCCGTTAATACGAGCGTTTTCGTCCATGGTAGTCAACGCAATTCTTCGAACGTAGGGTGGTACACGATCAATAATCTCTTTAAAACCAAACTGAAGTGGATCCATCGGACGCTGATTGGCATCTCTAATCTCGAAGTGCAGGTGAGGACCGCCCGAAGAACCGGAGTTTCCAGCCTTGCCAATCACCTCACCTCGTTTCACTGCCAACTCACCCTTCTGAGGGAATAGCTCGATGGTAAACGATTTCTTTTTGTACTGGGCTTTTTTGACGTATTGCTGAATCAGGTCGTTGAATTCATGCAGATGAGCATAAGTGCTGACGGTACCATTAGGGTGCTGAATATACAGAGCATTTCCGTAGCCGCCATAGGATATTTTGATACGATTAATGTAACCATCGGCCGTAGCGTGCACAGGGGCCCCAACCACTCCACCTACCTTAATGTCTATTCCAGCGTGGAGATGCGAACTCCGCAACTCGCAATAGTTACCCGAAAGGTAGTTACGCTCTCCGGGTTTAATGGGGAATAGATAATAATTATCACTCTCAAAGCCTACCGAAGCAAACAATACCGGAATCGCCAATAATACAAGTACCCTACTTAATTTCACAGGTCAATAATTTTTGGTCTTCAACATAGGCTACCAGCGTATTTCCCCGCTGGATAGGCCCCACCCCTTTGGGTGTTCCGGTAAACAAAATATCTCCTTTTTTTAGCGTAATAAACTGCGAAACGTACGCAATCAATTGGTCAATCGGAAAAAGCATCAGGCTGGTATTTCCTTGTTGCTTCAACTCACCATCAACCTCTAATCTAAAATTCAGATTCTGTAAATCCGGAAACTGCCCTTTGTCAACAAAGTCGGAAATTGGGGCCGAACCATTGAACCCCTTGGCTAGCAACCAGGGAAGCCCTTTCTCCTTCGCTTTTTGTTGCAAATCTCTTGCCGTAAAATCTATACCAATGCCGATGGTATCGTAATATTTGGGGGCAAACTTTTCCTGAATATATTTACCCTCCTTACTAATCTTTACCAGGATTTCTACTTCGTAATGAATATCTTGGGAGAATTCCGGATAGTAAAATGGGTCGTTATTCTTTAGTATCGCGGTATCAGGCTTCATAAACACCACCGGTTCACTGGGTCTTTCGTTTTTTAATTCGGCAATATGTTCAGTGTAATTACGTCCAATCGCGATAATTTTCATGGTATAGGGTAGTTTTTTGGCGAGTATACTAAGGGAAATTGCGAATCGCAATTTGTTAGCAACAATTTAGTTTTTTCAAGGGTTGTTGGATAGCTGACAAGTCGATAAGGTAGTTAGCATTTTAACGTTAAGAACAAACCAAAAGTATTTCTTACCTGCGTAAGGTAGTCAGTGTAAAAATGGTTAATTACAGTCTAAACCCACTTTTCGTTTGAATTTACCCCCTACCTTCACTAATATGCGTTCTTATCTATATTACCGCCTTAACCGGCCTAATAAACAGTAAGCAAACCATGAGCAAACATACCTACGAATACGGAGTCATCGGAAATTGTGCCTTTCTGGCCCACATCGGAAAAGATACGAATGTAGGCTGGCTTTGCTGGCCTCGCTTTGACAGTAGTTTTGTTTTTGGCGGAATTCTGGATGAACAGAAAGGCGGAGAATTTAGTATTAAACCCAGTGCCGAGCACTTTGAGTCTAACCAATACTACTGGGAAAACACGAATGTGCTCTGCACCGAAATTACCACTCCGGAAGGCAAGTACAAAATCACCGATTTTGCTCCCCGCTTCGTACAGTATGACCGCTACTTTAAGCCGCTGATGCTAATTAGGAAGGTTGAGCCTCTGTCAGGCACTCCTTTAATCAAGGTCACTTGCAACCCCAAAGGAGAATACGGCAGTGTTGATCTATCGCATAATCAAGCCAGTAACCATATTAAATTTCTAGGCTTAGGAAACGAAATTCGTCTAACTACCGATATTTCACTCACCCATATTCAGGAAAATAACTACTTTGTATTAAATGACACAAAATATCTGGTACTAACCTATGGTGCTCCTCTGGAAGCTCCGGTAAGCAGTACTTCGGAAACCTTTCTACAAAATACCGTAAACTACTGGCGCAACTGGGTGAAGAGTACTAGTATCAAGAACTTCGGCCAGCGGGAAGTGCTACGCTCAGCTTTGGTTCTAAAGATCCACCAGTACGAAGATACCGGAGGAATTATCGCCGCCGCTACCACCAGCTTACCTGAATCACCAGGGAGCGGACGTAACTGGGATTACCGTTACTGTTGGCTTCGCGATACTTACTATACCCTAAATGCTTTTAACAATATTGGTCACTTTGAAGAGCTGGAACGCTACTTTCACTACATCGCCAATATTTCGGCCACACAGGAAGAACGATACCAACCCTTATATGCTATCAGTGGTCGCGATCAGCTCGTAGAGCGAATTATTGAGCTGGATGGTTACAAAGGAAACACTCCGGTTCGGATTGGTAACCAGGCTTACGAGCATATTCAGAATGATGTTTACGGGCAAGTGCTTCTTTCGCTACTTCCCCTGTACGTTGATTTTCGCTTTAACCAGGATGAGCGAGCCGGTTCGGATAAACTAGCAGCAGACGTACTAAATCGTATTGAGAAGTTCATTCAGGAGCCGGATGCTGGACTTTGGGAGTTTCGCGACTTTAAACAATTGCACTGCTACACCTACTTGTTTCACTGGGCAGGTAGCTCAGCCGCTATCAAAATTGCCAATTTCATGAAGGACGAGCCTCTCAAGAAAAAAGCTATTCACTTGCGGGACTTAGCGGCAAATAAAATTGAAGCTTGTTACGATCCATCCCGAAAGGTATACACTCAGGCTATTGGCGTTAATAATCTGGATGCCAGCACCCTCCAGCTCATCATGATGAACTACCTAGATAGCGATTCGGATCGGGCCAAACAACATTTAATTAACCTGGAGAAAGAGCTTCGTACCGAAGGGGGCTTATTCTACCGTTACAAACACGCCGATGACTTTGGCATGCCCGAAACCACCTTTTTAATATGCGGATTCTGGTATATTGAAGCTCTCGCCTGTGTGGGTCGTCTCGACGAGGCCATTGAAACTTTCGAAAATATTATGAAGTTCAGCAATCACGTAGGGCTTTTCAGTGAAGACGTTGATGCCACTAACGGCAGCCAGTGGGGTAACTTTCCGCAGGCCTACAGCCACGTGGGCCTGGTAAACGCCGCCTTCCGTATTGCTACCCGCCTTGATCAACCCACCTTTCTAGGGAAAGCTTAACGAGTGATCGTTTCCTAGCCGGCTTAGCCTTCTTCAATCATGGTTTTAAGCAGATTGCGTACATCCTTGTAGGAATTCACGTTGAACCGGGCGGCAGAAGTTTTGCTGCCTACTTTAATGGTATATGCTTCCTTCGGCATAGCACGAAATGTATCTTCATCAGTGGCATCATCGCCGATAGCCATCACAAAGTCGTAGGAGGTTTGCTCCCTCCACTGTAAGGCCGTACGGCCCTTATTTACTTCTCGGTCTTTTATCTCTACCACATGGTCGCCTTCCAGAACCTGAAGATTACTATTAGAGGATATATACTTGAGGTGACTGGCCAATTCACGTGTACGCAATTCGCCCAGCCCGGTTTCTACCTTGCGATAGTGCCAAACCAACGAAAAGTCTTTTTCTTCAATGAATGACCCTGGGGTACGCTGCACATACATTTCCAGGATCGGCATAATTTCACTCTTCCATTCGCCCTTCATGGCTACTACCGTACGCCATTCTTTTTCTCGTTCTCGCAGCCAGACTCCGTGTTCGGCGATTAGCGTGACGTCAAATTCACCCATCCACTCTTCTAAGGTGTCTTTATCACGACCGCTAATTACCACAACCTTGTTTTTCTTTTCCTTCACTAAATTCCGCATGATTCCCTTAAGCTCGTCGTCGGGCTTGGCCTCACGGGGGTCGCTATGAAAACCAGTGAGCGTACCATCGTAGTCTAAGAAGATCAGGCGTTCTTCAGACTTGTTAAATTCCTTAAGCATTTTTTCTTGCGATAGGTCGTCTAAATGGCGCGTCTGCATACTGTGTTGTCTTTCCTTAATAGTGGCTAAACTTTCCATAAATAGATTTACCCAGTGAGATATGTTATAACGTTTGAGTGAATTTTGCATGTTAGTAATATGCTGAATCTGCTCTTCTTCGGGCATCGTCAACGCCTCGTCAATGGCTTCTACTAACTGGTTGGTATCATTGGGGTTAATAAGAATTGAGTCGGATAGCTCCTTGGAGGCTCCGCACATTTCACTTAAGATCAGTACTCCTTTCTTATTGATTTTACTAGCAATAAATTCTTTGCAAACCAGATTCATGCCGTCTCGCATCGGAGTCACCAGAGCCACATCGGCCATACGGTAGAAGGCCGAAAGCTCTTCCAGCGGGAATGATCGGTAAAAGAAATGAACCGGTGTCCAGTTAATTTTTCCATACTTACCATTGATGCGGCCCACCAACCGGTCTACTTCTTCCTTTAGTTCTTTGTACTTACCCACTGAGTCGCGAGAAGGTACTACCACCATGATGAGCGAGATTTTATTCCGATACTGGGGATAGCGGTCGAAAAACATCTCGAAGGCCTCTAACCGCTGAGGAATGCCTTTAGAATAATCTAAGCGGTCAATAGATAAAATTAGTTTCTGATCTCCAAGTGATATGCGATAGTGCACTTCCCGTTCCAATGCTTCGGGCGAAGCTGCCGCCTGAGCGTACTTATCGTAGTCGATTCCCATCGGAAAGGAATCAACCATTACCTGTCGGTTCTTCACGGTTACCTGCCCCTGAGAACTACTTAGTCCGGCCAAACGGCTGACTGAACTCAAAAAGTGGCGCATATCATCGTAGGTATGAAACCCGATTAGATCGGAGCCTAGTACCCCGTTGAGCAGCTCGCGTCGCCAGGGTATCAGGCGGAAAATCTCGTAAGAAGGAAATGGGATGTGTAGGAAAAAACCAATACTCAGATCCGGTTGAGCTTCCCGAAGCATACCGGGCACCAGCATTAACTGATAATCATGAATCCACAAGGTATCGTCTGGTTCGGCCTTCTTCAAAATTTCATCTACAAACTTACGGTTTACCCGCTTGTAAGCATCCCAAAGCCGAGGTTCGTAAATGGCATACTGAGTGAAGTAGTGAAAGTTAGGCCAGAGGGTTTCGTTACTAAACCCTTCGTAAAAGTCTTTTATATCCTCTTCCGTCAGAAAGACAGGAACCATACTTTCTTCACCAATAGACTCGGTAATTTCTGCTTTCTCCTCTTTCTTACTAGTAACTAAACCTGGCCAGCCAATCCAAAGATTATTACCCTCCTTGTAGATAGAACCCAAGCCGGTGGCTAACCCTCCAGCACTGGTTTGGTACTCTAGTTGCTTTTTTTCGTCACGAGAAATTTTAATCGGGAGGCGATTAGAAACAATAATGGTCTTAGCCATAAATTAGCAGGTTGAAAGCTAGTTTAGTGTTTATGAAAGTTTAAAAAGTACCGCTCCTAAGTTACTATAAAAAGTAGGGAAAATCCGAAGGATTCAGGCTAAAATCTTGATTTCAGACTTCGCAGTTTAATCTCGGTAAGTTTGCGTTTGGTATCTAGCGGAAAGTCACCCTTCATCACCCAGTCGTAAAAAGCCGGTTCCGAAGCCAGCACATACTCTACCGTTTTGTTCTTGTGCTTACCGAAATTAATAATTTCAACCCCTTCTTCATTAAAGGTCATCCGGCCGGCTAAGTCTACCATTTTAGTCGTAGAGACCTGGTGCAAAGCTTCAACATCGTTGCGAATCACTCCTACCTCGTTTCCTTGTAAATCCGTCACCATTTTCTCATCATATTTCTCTACCTGGGCTAGTAGCACCTCCAGTGTAGCTTTGGTATCCGCTTCGGCACTGTGGGCGTTCTCTAAGGTTTTGTTACAGTAAAATTGATAAGCAGCCGAGAGCGTGCGCTTTTCCATCAGATGAAAGATCTTCTGAGCATCCACTAGCTTACGCCTGCTAATGTCAAACTCAATATTTTCCCGTAGAAAGGCTTCTACCAGAATGGGAACATCAAACTTGATAATATTAAAACCTGCCAGATCACAGCCCTCCAAAAACTTATGCAAGTTGCGGGCAATCTCCTTAAAGGTAGGAGCATCCTTCACGTCTTCGTCGTATATGCCATGAATCAGGCTGGTTTCCGCGGGAATGGGAACCTGAGGATTAATCCGCTGCGTGTAGACCTCTCTCTCTTGGCTAGGTAACACCTTGATAAAAGACAGTTCCACAATCCGATCCTTCGTCACGTTTACACCCGTAGTTTCCAGATCAAAAAATACTAATGGATTCTTCAGTTTAAGGTTTATCATTTATATCAATAGTTCGATTGCTCAATTGTTGATAGTTTTTAGTCCACAGTCCATTGTCTCTATTCATTTACTTCGGTCTTCCATCTCCGGACTTCTCATTTCTACCTTCCTGCTTCTAGCTTCGGCCTTCTAACTTCCAGTCACCTCTTCCCCTAATTCTACCAAGTCCAGTCCGCCGAAGGTACCGGAACTCATCATCAGCAGGTTCTTATTATCCCATTGCTGTTCAGTTAAGTAATTTTTAAGCTCTTGGGTTTGGGTGAAGATCAGAATATCGTCCTGGTCAAAGGCTTTTTTTAGTTGATCATCCATCAGCGGCTCCAGCTTTTTATGCTTGGATACTTCCGGATTGTGGTAGACTATGGCCACATCGGCATCCTTAAGGGTATCGCGGTACTGGCTGATAAACTCAGGATTGAGACTACTGTAGGTATGCAGTTCTACACATGCCACTAGAGTACGATTGGGAAACTGATTCTTCACCGCTTGGGTGGTAGCCAATAACTTAGAAGGGGCGTGAGCAAAATCTTTATATAGTAAAGTTTGTCCATTTTGGGCAACCAATTCCAACCGCATTTTCGCACCCTCGAAAGAACCAACGGCAGAATAGAACTGGGCTTCCGTAACCCCAATCCGCTTGCAGACTTCTAAAGCACCGCTAATATTCTGCATATTGTGGGCACCAAATAGTTTTACTGGAACCTCTCCTTCGGGTGTTTTAAGATAGGATTTACCATCTCGTACCACGTGCGGATGGGTTTTGTACTCAATACGAGCAACGTCTGCCCGCTCTTTGCGTCCAATGACTGTCGCCATATCATCCTCTTCACAGAAAATCAGTACTCCTGCCTTTGGTGAAGCATCGGCAAACAAATCGAACTGCTGTACGTATTCTTCTTCCGTTCTAAAAACATTATAGTGATCCCAGGCAATTCCGCTAATCAAACCAATATGATGGTGATACTTGAGAATTTTAGGACTGCGGTCAATAGGAGACGATAGATACTCATCTCCTTCAATAATAATGACCGGAGCATTCGTCAACTGCACTCTTCCGGGTAAAGCGTCGATCTTGGCTCCAATAACGTAATCAAACTGCCGGCCCAGTTGACTAAGTACGTGCAGAATGATGGAGGTAATGGTAGTTTTTCCGTGACTACCCGCAATAACTATCCGCTGTTTATTCCGGCTGTTTTCGTAAATAAAATCAGGATAAGAAAGAATAGGAATCTCTAGTTCCTGAGCACGCTTAAGCTCCGGATTATCGGTCTGAGCGTGCATACCCAAAATCACGGCATCTAATTCTTTAGTGATCTTTTCCGGAAACCAGCCCATCACTTCCGGTAACAACCCAGCCTTCGCTAATGCGGTACGGGCCGGATCGTAGATTTCATCATCGGAGCCAGTCACCTGCACTCCTTTTTTCGCGATGTGCAAGGCCAAATCATGCATTACGCTACCGCCAATGGCGATAAAATGCACTCGTTTCAGTGGATTCTGCATAAAAATACGTTGATGGCGTTAATGTTCGCGCAAAGTTAGGACAAAATGCCTGATGGGCAAATGGAGGAGAGCGGGAAGCCCGAAGACTGAAGTTTGGAGTTAAGAGTTGGAGCTTGGATTTATAAAGGGAGTCTTAAGAATTAATCGCTATCATGAAACAGTAACCAAACCGTGACAGTCAGTCTCATTTCTGTAGACTGTGGACTAATAACTGCTCGTCAGTTCAAAGTCTTCACGTTGGGAATCGAGTAGGCGGCCGTGTTCGCATTTGAGTACGCGGGCGGGATAGCTGCGGACAAACTCATGACTATGGGTAGCCATCAGCACGGTGGTGCCCCGTTCGTTAATTTCCTGAAACAGTCTGAGAATGCCTTCGGACACGCTAGGGTCTAGGTTACCGGTAGGCTCATCAGCTAGCAGCAGAATGGGTTCGTTAATAAGCGAACGAGCAATGGCTACCCGCTGCTGCTCCCCACCCGATAGTTGGTGGGGCAGTTTGGTACCGGCTGAGCCTAAGCCCACTTGCATCAGTACTTCGGCCAAGCGCTTTTTCATCTTAGCCCGGTCTTTCCAGCCAGTGGCCCGCATCACAAAGTTGAGGTTTTCGTCTACCGTACGGTCGGCAAACAGTTGAAAGTCCTGAAAGATAATACCCAAGCGGCGGCGCAGGTAGGGTACATCGGAACGGCTGATATTTTTAATAGAATAACCGGCTACGTCCATTTCGCCAATCCGCAGGGGTAAGTCGGCGTAGAGCGTGCGCATCAATGAGCTTTTACCGCTGCCAGTACGCCCCACCAAATACACAAACTCACCTTTAGCAATAGAAAAATGTACATCTTCCAGCACCACCTGATGCTCCTGAAAGATGCAGGCGTTCCGCACATCGAGTACTGGCTTACCCAGGAAAAGGTTCTCTTCCATTATATCTCCAGCTTTTGAATTTTCCCAAAGGGCAATCCGGCAATTACTTTACTTAACGCTTCCTCCTTTCCCTCTAGTCCGTATTTATGCAGGTTTTTTAGCTCCCGGTCGGCCCGAAAGTAGGCAATTAGTACAAAGTTATCGTCCCGTAGTTGAATATAATCCGGTATTTTAGCCTTACCCTTTACTTTAATAATGTACATAGATTCTACCCACAATGTTATACTTGCGAAGGTAGCAAAGGAAAGATGAAATGAAAAAGGTGAAAGTGGGAAGTTAGAAGACAGAAGTTCGTAGCTGGAGTTTAAAAAGCTTAAAGATGCTGTTATCTGTGGACTATGGACTATCGTCGGTTGACTAAAAAGAAAAAAAGCGGGTATCGCACCGCTACGACCGCCTACCCTTGCTCCA
>CAKZYJ010000459.1 GCA_937884755.1 uncultured Flammeovirgaceae bacterium | reverse complement strand
AACGGGGTGCTCCCGGCGGGTGGATTGCTAAGATTGACCCGGCGGGTGAGCGTTGGGAGCTGGTTAGTGCGGGCTTCCGTAACCCCTTCGATATCGCCTTTAACGATGCTGGAGATATGTTTACCTACGACTCGGATATGGAGTGGGACCTGGGAATGCCCTGGTATCGCCCTACCCGTATCTGCCACGTAACTAGTGGTAGTGAGTTTGGCTGGCGTACAGGTAACGGCAAATGGTCACCGGCTTATCCCGATAACCTGCCCCCCGTACTCAACATCGGCCAGGGTTCACCCACCGGCGTGATCTACGGACGAGGATCTGCCTTTCCTGAAAAGTACCAAAAAGCATTATATACCTTCGACTGGAGCTTCGGAATTATCTACGCCATTCATTTGCAGCCGGAAGGTAGTACTTATCGCGGTGAACGCGAAGAGTTTGTATCCGGCATGCCGCTACCACTTACCGACGGAGTAATTGGCCCCGACGGTGCTATGTACTTCATGACCGGTGGCCGTCGCCTAGATTCGGATTTGTACCGCGTATACTACGATGGTAATGTAACTCTGGTTGATAATACTACTGCTGAGGTGAACGAAGCCAATCAACTGAGAAAGCAACTGGAAGAGTACCATAAAGAAGGAGCTAGCGGTGGGGTAGAAGCGGCTTGGCCTAATTTGAACCATACCGATCGCTTTGTGCGCTACGCCGCCCGTATTGCGGTGGAGCAACAGTCGGTAGATCAGTGGAAAGAGAAAGTGATGAACGAGAGTGATCCGGTTACCTTCACTCTGGGTATGATTGCGGTGGTCCGTCACGGCGATTCGTCCGCGAAGGACCAGATGCTGGATAAGCTTACTCAGGTAAATTACGGTCAGTTAGATAATCAGCAGCGGGTAGATTTGCTGCGAGCGTTTGAACTTACCCTGGTTCGGATGGGAGATCCCACTGGTGAAACCAAGCAAAAAGTGGTTGATTATTTGAGCGCTCAGTATCCGGCAGATAATGAAATCATCAATGCTTCGCTAAGTAAGCTACTGGTAAGTCTGGATGCTCCCGGCGTTATTGAAACCACCTTAACACTACTGGAAGAAGACGAAAGCCGAGCTCCGACTCAGGCCGAATCGGCTACCGAAAGCTCCGATTTGATTTTACGAAATCCTCAGTACGGACTAGATATCGCCCGGATGCTGAAGGATATTCCTCCGGCTCAGCAAACTTACTACGCCACTGTGCTCAGCGAACAAAAATCCGGTTGGACTCCCGAGCAGCGGGAGCGCTACTTCAAGTGGTTTTACCGAGCCTTCGACTTTGAGGCCGGTAACAGCTACATCGGCTTTATCGACAAAGCCCGTAAAGAGGCACTTACCCACGTGCCGGAAGATAAGTTTGAGTATTACAACAACTTATCCGGCGACTCACTGTTGTCTAATAGCGGTAAAGATTTGGCGAACGTGCCTCGCCCCAAAGGTCCTCGTCGGAATTGGAAAATAGATGAAGCGGTAGCTACCTTAGATACGCTGGGGCTGAAGAACGCTGACTTTCAGGTAGGTGCTAATATGTACGTGGCCACTCGTTGCCAGACCTGCCACAGCATGCGAGGCGAAGGTGGTATTATCGGCCCGGATTTAACCCGCCTAGGTACCCGCTTCTCTACGAAGGATATGATTGAAGCAATTATTGAGCCGAACAAAGCCGTTTCTGACCAATATGCTTCAACGGTGTTATATCTGAAAGACGGTAAGTCGGTAGTGGGGCGGCTCACCGACCAGGATGAAGAGAGTTATTATTTATCGCAGAACCCGTTCGCCCCCGACTACATTCGGGAAGTCCCCAGAGCCGAAGTAACGGAAACCAAATTATCGGCCGTGTCGGTCATGCCTCCCAACTTGATTTATCCATTAAACGAAAACGAGTTGAGAGATCTGATCGCCTACCTCATGGCGGGTGGTAACCCCGATCATGAGATTTACCAGGGCGGCGACGAAGCCGGTCAGTAGAGATTCTTATCGCTTAGTCCGGCACCAAAAACAGGTGCCGGAATTTTTTACTCAACCTTATTTCTACCAGCAACCTACATGATTCCAATTAAACAACTGCTTCTCTTCCTGACAGTAAATGCTATTCTGTTTGGCTCGGTATTTAGCTCCTGTCAGACCCCATCTACCCAGGCTGCCGAGGGAAGTGAAGAAGCAGAACCCCCAGCGGAGGGGGAAGAATTTGTTTCAATTTTTGATGGCGAAAGTCTGAACGGTTGGGAGGGCGCCCCGGATTACTGGCGGGTTGAGAACGGCACTATCGTAGGGGAGATTACTCCCGAAAAACCGTTACCGGCTAATTCCTTTCTGATCTGGCAAGGTGGAGAGCCGAAGGACTTTGAATTAAAAGCAGAATTTCGTATTTCTGAAAGCGGCAACAGTGGGATTAATTACCGTAGCGAGCAACTAGATACCATCCCGTTTGCGTTGCGTGGCTATCAGGCCGACATTGACGGGCAAAATCGCTATACTGGTCAGAACTACGAAGAACGAAAACGTACTACCCTGGCTTACCGGGGGCAGAAAACGATAGTGAATAGCCCGGACAATCCGAATGCTGTAGGAGGGTTACGAGCGCACGTAGAGCGAAATGCCTGGGTGCCGACCGAGGTGGTTGCTTCGTTAGGAGAGAGTGATTCGCTAAAGACACACATTAAGCAGGAAGACTGGAACGAGATACATCTGGTTATTAAAGGTAACCGGCTACAGCACTACGTAAATGGAGTGCTCATGAGTGATGTCACCGATGAGGACCAACAAAACCGGGCAATGGGCGGACTGTTGGGCCTACAGGTTCACCGCGGCCCACCCATGAAAGTTGAATATCGAGATATTCAACTAAAAGAACTTTGAAAATACACTAAAAAGGAAATTTAAACTTGAGTTGGGTGTAGTTGAGAAATGAGTAAAGAAGAATTTTACAATAATCTAATTAAAGCAACTAATACTGTGTACCCTTTTACTTGCGAAATGGTCACTAATAAACTTCCAAGTCAGTTTAAGTATGTCGTTAGAATATACTCCAACTTTAGGGAAGGCCTGGAGGAAGGAGAAAAAACCTTTCCAGATGTAAAAAAATTGAACCAAACTACTGCACCTATTAAAGCAAAAGAGGCAATCGAGATACTTTGGATGGATTACGCTATTCCCGAATGGATAAATATTCAAGTTAAAGATTATGATGAAAATTATACTTACCTCGCTTTAGAGTGTTGCGGTAGGTACTCAAAACTTGAGGAGCATTTATATCATAAACAAGAAGGTTATCCACCCTTTCATTCATTGAGTCCGGCATTACCACCAGAGTCACTCAACGAAGATGATAAAGTGATTTTAAAATTTGATATAAACTGGAACAAGAAATAACAGGGCACAATAAGCTTTAAACGCAACCTACTCAACTATAATGAATAAAATCGGATTTAACGTACTGGCTTGGTCAGCCGTAGTTTCAGACGAACTGTTACCCATTGTTGACCGACTAAAAGAAATTGGCTACGACGGAGTAGAATTTTACCTAGGGGCTGAACCAGCATCAGCTTATAAAAAATTAGGCGATCATTGTCGTGATATTGGTTTGGAAGTAACCAATGTCTTTACACTATCTGCCGAAGAAAATCTTATTGCTGAATCGGAGAGTGTTCGAAATAACGGGCTAGATCGTATCAAGTGGGCCATTGATCGCTGCCACGATATGAATGCCAAGGTGCTGTGTGGACCCTATCATTCGGCCTTCGCCACCTTTGCTAGCAAGGCTCCAACCGAAGATGAATACAGCCGCAGTGCCGAAGTACTTAATGCTGCCGGCGATCACGCTGCTCAAGCGGATGTGGTAATGACGGTAGAAGCACTGAATCGGTTCGAGTGTTATCTCTGCAACACCATGGATCAGTTATCACACTTGGTTCAAAAAGCCGATCACCCGCAGGTGAAGGCGATGTATGATACGCACCACGCCAACATCGAGGAGAAAAAAGTAGGAGAGGCCATTAAAACTATCGCCCCTCACCTGCGCCACTTTCACATCAGTGAGAACGACCGGGGTACGCCGGGAGCGGGGCACGTGCACTGGGATGAAACCTTCGCTACCCTGGCGGAAATTGATTACCAAGGGTGGTACACCATCGAAGGGTTTACTCGTAACGATCCTGATTTTGCCAATGCTATTAACGTTTGGCGAGAGTTTGCCCAACCCTGGGATATGGCCGAACAAGGGCTGAAGTTTATTCAGGAGATGGTAAACAAACATGCTAGCTAATCCTTGTGGAAGAAAAGCCTTCTATAGCACAACCCTGGGCGGGTAAACTGTCTAATCCGGCGCAACTCGGCGGTATCGAAACGGCTGTGCTCGATAATGGTCTGGGGCGGGGAACGCGCATTGCCTGGATCAATACTGGCTCCGGTTTACGCTACAAAGTGGTGCTGGATCGAGCCATGGATATTGCGGATGCATTTTATCAGCAGCATAGCTTGGCCTGGCTTAGCCACGGTGGGGTAACCTCCCCTCAAGCCTCCGCTGATCAGGGAATGAACTGGTTAAGAACCTTTAGCGGCGGACTACTTACGACCTGCGGCCTGACCCACATTGGCGGCCCTGAAGCCGATGAATACGGTGAGCGGGGCTTGCACGGACGAATTAGCAACACTTCTGCCGAAATAGAATCCGTGATTCAGCCCGATATTCTGTCAGGGCAATTGGATATGAGTATCACCGGCTGGGTTAAGCAAGCTCAGGTATTTGGACCATCTTTGGAACTACGCCGGACTGTTTCCAGCAGCATCGGAAGCTCCGTAATTCATATTGCCGATAAGGTAATCAACCGGGGTAATACTCCGGCTCCGCATATGCTGCTGTATCACTGCAATTTTGGCTGGCCTTTGGTAGACGAAGGAGCAACCCTGCTGTGGCGCGGTGACTGGCAAACCCCCAGCGGAGAACCTGGCCGAATCTTTAATCAGAATAATGATTTTCATAAGTGCCCGGCCCCGCTGGATGAGCACGCTGGTATTGGCGAGGATGTAGCCTTTATTGATGTGGAAGCTGATGAGAGTGGCAGTTGCGCTTGCGGAGTACATAATCCTAAACTTAATTTAGCAGTAGCGTTGCGCTTTCCGAAGCAACAAATGCCCTGGCTTACTAACTGGCAACACTGGGGCAAAGGAGAGTACGTAACCGGGTTGGAGCCGGGTACCAATCCGCCTATCGGTCAGGCGAAAGCTCGCGCTAATAACACCTTAATCTTCCTCGAGCCGGGCGAAAGCCGGGAGTATTCGCTGGAGATTGAAGTATTAAACGACGAATCAAGCATCAACTATTTTTTAAACAACCACTTAACATGAAATATACAATATGAAAATGCTAGAAGACATAAGCGTTATGCAGGATGCCCTCGCTCAGGGCCAAGGAATTCTACGGTTAACGCCCACCTGGGTACCTCGCTCATTTTGCGTGCCCGGACGCCGAATTAAACTTCACCCCGACGACTACTACGTGCTAGGCGGAGAACGGGGGGGCATTGATGAGCGTTGGTTCTCATCCACCACTCCCGCCAAGAACGGCCCGCTTACCGGCAAAAATGAAGGCTTGAGTGCCGTGGTGTTTACTGATGGCAGTCAGGAAAAGCAGTTTCTGCTGCGCGATGCGGTGGAAGAACTGAAAGGAGCTCTGATCGGCGATCGTATCTGGGACGAGCACCAGAGCTGGCCAATGTACTCTAAATTTTTTGACAATATGGGGCCGTTGCCGCACCACATCCATCACAACGATGAGCACGCGGCTAAGATCGGCCAAAAGGGAAAGCCCGAAGCTTATTACTTTCCACCGCAGGTAAATAACCACGGGGGAGATTTTCCCTATACATTCTTCGGCATTACGCCCGGCACGACCAAAGAACAGATTCTGGAGTGCCTGAAAAACTTCACTAAGGGTGATAATAAAATCACGAATTACTCCTCAGCCTTCCGGTTGGAACCCGGTACCGGTTGGGATGTGCCTCCGGGCATGCTGCACGCTCCGGGCAGTATGTGTACCTACGAGCCGCAGAAAGCCTCCGACGTATTTGCCATGTACCAATCGCTGGTGAACGAAGCGATCATTCCCGAAGAATTACTGTGGAACGGCACCCCCGAAGACCGGATGGGCGACTACAATCAGCTAATGGAAGTGATTGATTGGGAGCTGAATACTAATCCGAATTTGCTAGAAACTCGCTTCATGGCTCCGATACTGCTTAAGCCGGAGGCGGAAATGGAAGGTTACGTAGAAAAATGGATATGCTACCGATCTCACGATTTTAGCGCAAAAGAACTCACCGTGCTGCCCGGCCAAACCGTTACGATTAAAGACAATGCCGCCTACGGTATGATTATGATGCAGGGGCACGGCACCATGGGTCAGTGGAATATTGAAACCCCTACTATGATTCGCTACGGCCAACTGACACAGGATGAGTATTTCGTCAGCGAAAGCGCGGCCAAAAAAGGAGTAAAGATCACCAACCAGTCAGCTACCGATCCTATCGTGATGCTGAAGCACTTTGGGCCCAAAAACCCGGATTTACCGGCTGATATTATGTAGTTCTTCTCGAGCATATTTTTGAGAGGTTCTAAGATTTGGAATTTGTAATAGTATTACTATCTTTTTTGAAATATTTTTTTCACCAACAAAACAACCTGACGTTATGAGTGACCATACGTATCCTAAATTACACAACGCAACCTGGCCCGGTATTGTCGGCAAAGGTCCCGATTCCCAGCCGGTAATTCCGCTGGATAAAATGCTGGAAATGACCGCTGCCGCCGAAGTAGACGGAGTAAAGTTCGACGGAGTAGACCTGGGTCTGCTTGATCCGCACATCGACGTGAATAGCTCGGACGACGACATCAAAAAGCTGGCGGACAAAATTGCCGGATACAATCTGAACGTCGGTAGTCTGGTGGCTCCGGTGTGGGGTGGCCCGGTATTGGGTAGCGACGAAGATCGTAAGACCTTCGTAGAGATGGTGCGCCAGGCCTGCCATTTCGGTAAAGTACTACGCGAACACGGAGTTCGTTCCTACGGCGTCATTCGGATTGATACTGCCTCCAGTCCCGAGCAGTGGTCTCAGGACGTTGCGGGTAGCAACCAACTCATCGTGAAAACCTTCCAGGAAGCCTGCGATGTAGCCGCCGACTACAACGAAAAGCTCGCGGCTGAAGGAGAAATCTGCTGGGGAGGTATGCACAGTTGGAAAACCATGGTAGATACGCTGGAAGCAGTTGATCGTCCGAACATTGGCTTCCAAGCCGATATGTCGCACACGTTGCTGTACCTGCTAGGTTATAACCGTCCCGAAGATCGTATCCTTCCCCCGGATTTTGACTGGAACGATCGGGCAACCCTAGAAGCCGGTTTAGAAAAAGTTACTCAGGCGTTACGTCCGTGGACTATTGACTTCCACGTGGCCCAAAACGACGGAACCGTACACGGAACCGGATCTCACGATAAAACCGGCCGCCACTGTCTGGCCACTGACCCGAATGGTAAGCTGGATGTAGCCCACGATGCTGGCTACTGGCTGCGTGACGAGAACGGCAACCCTACTAAAGCCTTTAAGCATATCTGCTGGGACGGCTGTATGTTCGATAACGACGTGATGGAAAAGCAGCAAACCTGGAACGATATCCTCGCGCTCATGATCAAAGTCCGCCAGAAGCACGGCTGGGACGAAATGGAAACAGTGAGCAGTTAGTAACCAACAATAATAATGCTGGGAGCTAGGCGCAAGGGGTAGGGAGTGAACCGTAAGATATTTTAACGCCAGGCCTCCGGCACCATGCTCTCAGCCACTTAACATCCTAATACTAAAACACTAAAGAATTTATGGATAAAAAAGAATTAAGAATCGGAACCATAGGGCGCGGCTTTATGGGACGTACCCACTCCAATGGTTATAAGCGAGTACCCAATTTTTTTCCTGAATTACAGTACCAACCGGTGCTAAAAGCTGTTTGCTCGCGTAGCGAAGACAAAGTAAAAGCCTTTGCCGATCAGTGGGGCTACGAATCCTACGAAACCGACTGGAAAGCTTTGATTGCCCGCGACGATATTGATGCGGTAGACATTTGTACACCTAACGATACCCACGCCGAGATTGCCATTGCGGCAGCAGAAGCCGGAAAAATGATCCTTTGTGAAAAACCACTGGCCCGTACCCTGGAAGAATCGCAGAAGATGGTAGATGCGGTAGAGAAAGCCGGTGTGGCAAACACTGTTTGGTACAACTACCGCCGTCTCCCCGCCGTGACCTTGGCGAAGCAAGTGGTCGATTCGGGTAAGCTGGGGAAAATCTTTCACTACCGGGCTAACTTCTTGCAGGACTGGACAATCAGTCCCGAGGTGCCGCAGGGCGGGGAAGGCACCTGGCGACTGGATGTAGAAACGGCAGGTTCTGGGGTTACTGGTGACTTGCTCGCCCACTGTATTGATACCGCTATGTGGCTGAACGGCGGCATTACAGATGTATCGGCCGTAACCGAAACCTTTGTGAAGGAACGAGTACATGCCAGCAGCGGGGAAAAGCAAAAGGTAGGTATTGATGATGCCTGTATTTTCCACTGCCATTTCTCTAACCGCTCACTGGGCTTATTTGAATCTACCCGCTATGCCCGAGGCCATAAAGCACTGTATACCTTTGAAATTAACGGCGAGCACGCCTCTATCCGATGGGATTTGCACGATCTGAACCGGCTGGAGTACTTCGACCACGGCGACGAATCCATTGTGCGGGGCTGGCGCTCTATCCACGTAACGGACGGGGATCAGCCCTACCTGGATAAGTGGTGGGTGCCCGGCTTGGGTCTAGGTTATGAGCATTCGTTCGTACACCAAGTAGCTGATTTCTTGAAAAGTCTGGAAGGCAATGATGACTGCCACCCAACCTTTAAAGATGCCCACGAGACCCAGAAGGTATGCGAAGCCGTGCTAGACTCCGCGGCTGACCGCAGTTGGAAAGACACCGGGGTTGACTGGACCGAAAAATAAACTGCTAAGATGATGCAGTAAGAGTAAAGCAGGCGAGGTAGAGACTACTTCGCCTGCTTTTATTTTGTGGTCTGCAGTACCTCCATTTAAGCAATTCATCAACTATTTTCTTGATAAACTAAATTTATAGTTTGAAAAATTAGGATATATCAAACTAAGTTTTTAGTTTTAACTAATTATTTAGTTTATTCTGGATTTATCAATCTATGCAATGAAAGAATTAACGAAAGCCGAAGAGGAAATCATGCAAGTACTGTGGGAACTGGAATCCGCCTTTGTGAAGGACATTATCCAGGAACTGCCGGAACCTAAACCGGCCTATAACACCGTTTCCACCATCGTCCGAATTCTGCAACAAAAAGAGTTTGTCGGCCATGAGATACACGGAAAATCTCATAAGTATCATCCCTTAATCACTAAGGAAGCCTACACTAAGTCCTTTATGAAGGGGTTTGTGAAGAAATACTTCAGTGGGTCGTACCGACAAATGGTCTCCTTTTTTACCAAGGAAGACAACCTCAGTCTGAGTGAGCTGGAGCAACTTCTTCAGGAACTTAAAAACAAAAAGTCATGAGCAATTATCTGATAGAACTGGTGATGATCCACACCGCTCTGATGCTAGGCTACTGGTTCTTTTTGCGAGAAGAGCGGCAGTACGCTAAAATGCGGTTTTACCTCATTGGCTCTACCATCCTGGCACTGATTATCCCTTTGTTCAAGCTTCCCAAACTGTTCAGTAGCCCAGAACCTATTCAAGTCGTACCGTTGGAAGCTATTCCACTAGATGCCGTAGCCATTGCCCCGGCTGCCGATACTTCAATCTGGAGCTTTGAACTGTTGCTCGGGGCCTACCTGGCTATCAGCTTAGTACTACTGGTAAAATTCTTCCGTAGTTTGCTTCACCTCATTCAATTAGAGCGGCAGAGTAGCTACGAGAAGTTTGACGATCTGTACATCCGCAAAGTCCGGAACATAAGCGGCAGCTTCACCTTTTTTCATTGGATATTCCTGAGCGATGAGATTAATAAAGAGCAGGAGGACTACCACGCAATTCTAAAGCACGAAAAAGCCCACGCTGACCTAGGGCACACCTACGATATACTATTCCTGGAGCTATTTAAGATAGCTTTCTGGTGGCTCCCTACGGCGTGGATCATTGGTAAAGAGATTAAAAAAATACACGAGTACCAGGCCGATGCCTACGCCCTAAAGTCGTACCACATCGACCGATATTCGTCTATACTGATCAGTTCTACTTTAAAGTCAAATGGATTGAGCCTGGCCAGCTCCTTTCACGATGGTTTAATTCTGAAACGACTAACAGCGATGAAAAAACAAGCAAAAAATGTAAGCCCCTGGAAACTGGGCACGTTATCAGCACTGGGCGCACTACTCTTTGTGGTATTTGCCTGTACCGAGGAGCTGGACCAGGAAATAAAAGAGATAGGTAGCCAAAGCAACAGTATCTCCTTTGATCAGCTACCCGCCAGTATGCAAACCGATCTCGGTGAGATTAAGGACGAGTTATCATTCATGAAAGTGGATGTGCCCGAAGATGATGATTTGTCCGAAGTAGCGGGATTACAGGACCTTGATCCCGAACTGGTTCACTCAATGAATGTGGATAAACCCAACCGGGCTATCTACATCGCCCTGAAAAAAGACGGCGCCAACTTCAACTATCTTTCTGATAAATCTAAAATGGCGGGGGATGTCTTTACCGTGGTGGAAGAACAACCTGAATTTGAGGGGGGCATGTGGGCATTTTATCGCTACATAGCCAGCGAAATGAAGTATCCTTTACAAGCCCGACTGGAAGGAATTGAGGGACAGATAGATGTACAGTTCGTAGTGGAGAAAGACGGTTCCCTCACCGATGTACAAGTCATTAAAGGAATTGGCGGAGGTTGCGATGAGGAGGCGGTGAGAGTAGTACAGAATGCTCCTGCCTTCAATCCCGGAAAACAGCGGGGTAAGCCAGTCAGGGTACGGATGGTGATGCCAATTACCTTTAAGCTGAGCGAAGGCGAAACGAACCCTGATAATAGCACCAAGGGTCGGATTATCGCCGAGAAAGTTGAGATAGTAACTAACCAACTTCAAGTAAATGCTAATTACACTGATGGCAAGTGGTCCGGAACCATCTACGATGAAAATGGTGGTGAATTTCCCGGAGCTAATATTGTAGTGGCGGGTACCAACGCCGGAACTGTATCTGATTTGGATGGTAATTTCAGTTTGAAAGCCGGTGAATCCGACAATCTCTTCATTAGTGCCGTTGGCTATGAGCGAGTAAAATTAGAAGGAGAGTAAGCGTAACTGTAGAAAACAAAATTATCACTTCAGGCTCATACTAAGCCTAGATAGTATGCATTTCTATACTCGAGAGTAATCTACGACTATTTTAAAACTCGAGTAGAGGCCAAACTGTCCTTACGACTAATTAAACCCTAATTATCATTCTTACATGACCTATTACCATTTGGTGCTATTACTGAGAATCTTAAAAAAGCGTTGGGTCTTAGCGTTATTTACGTTTCTTGGCTACGGGATTGGTCTAGCCGTTTGCCTAATCATCGGACAAAAGATCTCCTACGAATTAAGCTACGACAAATTCTATCCAAATCACGAGCGCATCTACCGGGTTAGCCTCGATCATTATTCCCCTCATGAATCGTATCAACGTTCAACGGCAACATCATTTTATCCAGTAGGTTCCGAATTAGTCGCCCGCTATCCGGAAGTGGAAAGCATGGTGCGAATCCTCAATGAAGAAATGGGAAATGTATCAGTCAAGTACAAGAACGAGGTGTATGTTGTTGAGGATGTTTCGGTGATAGACACCACGTTTTTCGATATCTTCGATTTGGGCATGAAGTACGGAACTAGCGAAAGTCCAGCGTTCAAAGATGTCTTTCTCTCTGAGTCGCTCGCCAAAACGATATTTGGAGCGAAAGACCCTACAGGAGAAACAGTTGAGATGTTTGGTCAGCCTTGGAAAGTGAAGGGAGTGTTTTATGATATAGCATCAAACGCTCATGTTCAGTTTCATTTTCTCCAGATAGATAGGGAACGAGAGTACCGAGAAGCTTACTGGGGCGGGAACAATCATTATACGTATCTACTACTAAACGAAAAGACGGATATAAAGGCACTACGGGAAAAATTAAAGGACTTTAGTGCAGAGTTTTCGCAGATTTCGGATCAATTCTCGGACGAAGAATACCGATGGGAAGCAAACTTGCAGCCTCTAACCAGCATTCATTTGCACTCTCAGTTAGCGTTTGAGCATCAAACCAATGGGGCAATGCAAGACATCTACTTACTACTAGCAATCATTCTAATGATGTTGATCATATCGGGCTTCAACTACACCAGCCTTTTGAAGTTAATCCAAGAAGAGCGAATGCAAGAGTTTCACGTTAAAAAGGTATTCGGTGCTTCCTCATTTCAACTTTTTAGACAACACCTGCTAGAATCGCTGTTGTTTACGGCGATAGCACTGCTACTAACGGGAGTACTCGTCAAGATGGTAATGAATTTCGGTAGAAACGACTTTGGTATTGAATTCTACGAAGGAAGAAACTATATACTATTGCTCAGTATTCTTGGAGCCTTTGTCCTAACTCATATACTTGTACCCGCATTACTGCTAGCTAGAAGAGCCGCTTTACCCTTGCAGGAGCAGCAACGCTCAACCCAAAACCTTGGCTCAAGTAAGGGGCGATGGTTAGCCGTTCCTCAGTTCGCTATTTCGGTGGTTTTAATTGCCTTAGCAATCACAGTAAATAAACAACTAGCGTTTTTAAGACAAGTAGATGCAGGCTTTAGCAATGAGCATGTACTTACATTATCTACTATGCTTCCTACAAGCTACGCAGATGCAGGATTAGAAAGTTTAGAAAATACGCTACGCCAACAGTCGCAAATAAAAACGGTTGCTTTTTCTGAAACGATTCCAGGAGAGAAGTTTGAACGAGATGGATCGTTTCGGCTGGCAGAACAGCCCGAAGAAGCGGCAGAATCCTGTAACCTACAGTTGGTCTCAAAAGACTATTTCAATACCTTTCAGATTAGTCTTTTAGCAGGAACCTCATTTTCTAAAAATGAAACCCACGAGTCCTTAGAGGCGCTGATCAATGAATCATTGGCAAACTTGTTCCAAATTCCGTATGAAGAACTCATTGGTAGAGAAGCTTCGGTTCCTGTAGGAAATGAGTACCGAACTGTAACGATTCGGGGAGTAGTCAACGATTACTTTCATCAATCCTTGAAGGATGAGATAACGCCCTGCGCTTATTTGAATATAAGCAAGCTATCGGCGATCATTAGTAGCATTTCAGTAAGAACTACCCCGGTGGACGGAAAGGAATTAAAGCAGATTATGGACGTAGTAGAAGAGGCTTATGCTGATGCTTTTCCAGTAGATGCAGCTACACTCATTTATGCCAAAGATCGCTATGATGCCCAGTTTCAAAAGGATAACCAATTTGCCAGGATTATCAGTGCAGTCACACTTCTTTCTATTTTTATGACCGTACTGGGATTCATCGGATTAGCATCAAACTATGCGAGGTCCAGAACCAGAGAGATGGCTATCCGAAAAGTGTACGGGGCAGGTTTGACCAATATCTTTGCCCTTTTTGGGACTTCCTATTTGAAGTTAATGGGAATAACCCTAGTAATTGCCTTTCCCTTGAGCCTTTATTTAGTTACTCAGTGGTTAAACTACTTTGTGATAAAGGTTGAATTAGGAGCTTGGTTTGGCTTTTGGCCTATCTTTATTGTTAGTACAATATCATTGTTAGCCTTTGGTTACTATGTCACAAAGGTCGTTGTTCAAAATCCCGTGAAGATTTTGCAATATCATTGAGCTCTGGAGATACTGGGTCTATCGTAGACATGGGTCTGGCCAGACTGGGGTATTTCGCAAACTCAAAATGAAATGAGGGACTTGGTCTCAACTTCGCTACTGCTATGTGAAGGTAATAACTACTCTCATCTAGCTAGCCAAGTCCCTTGTTCCATTTCTAAGAATGCAGTGGAATATAAATTTCAGTCAGTAAGTTTGCCTGCGGCACCTGGTCAGGACTATTCAAATACTTCTCAAATGGTACCCCACTTCGTAGTTTAGCTCCACTTTGAGGAAGCCAATCTAAATAGATCGACTGGTATAGTCCATTGAGTTGTTCGTACGAACCCTTTAGTTTAAATACGGCGTAGGTTCCCGTCTCTATAGTTAATACTCCGAAGACCCCTTCCGGTTTGATCTTCTCTTCCGTAGTGATGCACGCATAAAAGCGGCACTTCTCACCACTGGTAATGGCCGGGTCATCGAAGCTCAATCCCAGATAGGTTGTTTTGTCAGAGAGAATGTTTTTCGTCTCCCCAAACTCCATAAGTTCACGCCAGGCAGCATCATAGTCTGGTGTAGTACCATATGGGGCTACCACTCGTATATAAACAACGTGAGTAGTCGGAACATTACAGATCTCCGGGTTCAACAATACATTTTTTTCTAGTTGGTTTCTTTGACTTGGCGGAAGGTGTATTTCCATTTTCCGGAATTCAGAAGGGGCTATTCCAAAGTGTCTCTTAAAAGCTTTGGATAATGATTGTTGGGTTCGGTAGCCAGTACGTTCGGCAATCTCCGACAGGGATAGGTCAAAAGTTTGTAAAAGTTGTGCCGCACGTTCAAGTCTTATTCGGATAACGTAGGTGTTGAGTGTCTCTCCTACCTGATCTTTGAATATACGATGAAAGTGGTACTTTGAGAGATTAGACAAACTAGCCAGACTCTCTAGCTTGATGGTTCGGGCTAGATGCGCATTGATGTAATCAAGAACTAGATTGATTGATTTATGATATTCTTTCTTGGTAGATAGATGCATTTTTTTGTACTGGGCTTCTTGAGGGTTGGTAACGATAGGTTAGCACCCAGAGAAAATACGCATGAATCCCTAAAAAGAAAATGTTGAGGAACTCGGAGTAGGCAATCAATCCAAAAATAGCCCACAAAAGACCAAGGGCTGATATAAGTATTGCGATGATCTGAGCTATTCTCGAACACTTAAGCAGATAGGTAGCCAGTAAGGCTTCTAAACCCGCGGCTATCAATATAATGCTACCCCAAAGCGTAAAATCTGATTTTGTCATCTGGATAAAGTAATCATTTTCGGGGACTACACTTAATAGCCAATCGGAAGCGATTAAGTAGATAACCCCTGCCATAGCGAGGATGACAGCAAAGAGATAGTAGTAGCCAGCCAGTAAGGTAATATGAATTGATTTTGTTTTTACCATGCCAAGAAAAGAAGTAAACTCAGAACAAATTTGCTACTTGGTGGCAGGATTTTACTTATCCAATCTTGCGGAGTTTACTTAATTTCTGCCCTTTTCTATGGCTGCATAATCAACTTTTTGAATCAGCGTGTAAGTTTGACCCAACAATTTTTAACAATCAGAATAAAACCTTATACCTATGGCAAGGCCACAAACGAAGAAAGATCTGCAAGAACAAGCGGTTAAAAACCTCAATAAGCTAATGGAGTTTATACAGCAGCTGTCGGAAGAAGAACAGAGGCAAGAGTTTCCCGAAGGTACTATGAACCGGAACATTCGAGACGTGCTTGCCCACCTTCACCGCTGGCACCTTATGGTGCTGGATTGGTATAAGGTAGGCATGAAAGGTGATACTCCGGACATACCGGCTAAAGGGTATAATTGGCGGCAACTTCCTAAGCTGAATAGAGAAATATGGGAAAAATACAGCTCAACCGATCTTAAGCAGGTAGAAGAAATGTTTGAGCAATCGCACGATAGCATCATGAAAGTGGTAGAAAAACACAGTAACGATGAACTTTTTGAGCGAGGGAGGTACAAGTGGACCGGAAACAATGCTCTCGGTGCTTACTTAGTAAGCTGTACCGCTAGCCATTATGATTGGGCCTTGAAGCTGATCCGGAAAGCAAGGAAAGGTATGGCTTAGGTCCAGAGGGTATTTTATTCACTTTCTAGTCTGACAACGCAGTTCACTATATAGCCTGGCACTTAACCTGGAAGAGCCCGAAAATACACTACACAGCCAGGGTCTTTGCTTGGGTATGTTTGTTTTTGAATAAATGCTGATTATCCAAGCTGGTCAGTAACTGTCGTCTCTTTTTATTGGGAATTACGTTACTCCAAAGGACAGTATTGACGTAAGTCATTGTGAAAAAGCTGGTTATTGGCGAGCTTATTATCCGGAGAAGAAAATAATTCGGATAGTAACGGCTAATTGTCATGCATTTACCTGTGCGATTGCTAATTGCAGATGATCACCCTTTCATTCGGGATGCTTTACGACTCTTGTTGAGTGGCCAGCCGGAGGTGCTGGTAGTGGGCGAAGCAGAAAATGGCTGGCAGACGATTGAGCTAGTACAGGGACTACTGGTAGATGTAGTACTGATGGACATTCAGATGCCGGAATTGGACGGTATTCAGGCTACTCGCCATCTGAGCAAGTATTTCCCTCAGATTAAAGTGCTAGCTCTTACTTTGCACGACGAACCTTACTATATTCAGGATATTCTGGCAGCGGGTGCTTTAGGCTGTATGCCCAAAGTGATTAATACTAAAACGCTAATCCAGGCAATTCATACTGTAGCCGATGGGCAGCCCTTTATTTACCAATGTTGATATTCATGATAACTTCTAATAGACCATGAAGTATCTCATCAATTGTTTCTGGCTGCTTATTCCCCTCTTTGTCTGGAATATTGTTTTTATCAGTCGCTTGCCTTGCAGCTACGCCCCGGCTACTTTCTGGAAGGATATTCCCCCGCTGATCGGTACTACCGAAAATATTGCTCGAATGTTGGTATTCACCTTACCAGTGCTGATGCAGTTTTCGCTAAAGACTCCCGTGCAGAAAGCAGGACTGAGTATTTATCTGCTGGGACTGGTACTGTACTTCGCTTCCTGGCTGCTACAGATATACTTCCTGCAGAGCGACTGGTCGCGTAGCTTGTGGGGATACACTGCTCCAGCTTACACCACTATTATATTCTTTGTGGGAATAAGCCTGATCGGCCAAACCTCTTGGGTTAAGCTTCCGGGTATTTCGGTTATTTATTTGGTTGTTTCCATCATTTTTGTAGTGGTTCATACTGCTCATAGCTATTTAGTTTTTCAAAGACTAAACGAATAGCGAGATCAAGGAGCGTGGTCATATCCCAGAATGATGTACATCATTGCTTGGTATAAATCTGGTCGTCAATTTTACGGTAAAAATAATAGATGTTATGAAAGAAAAAGTGCAAAGTCACGCTTCCTCCAACCCTATCTACGGATTAGGGTTTATTGGAGCCGCCGTCTACTTTATTATGCATGCTGAAAGCTTCTGGATGGGAGTGTGGGGGCTACTTAAAGCTATTGTCTGGCCTGTTTTTCTTATTTACGAAGCATTTAAGCATCTAGCGGAATAGTGAGTAGACAAGTTATTGTAACCTGACAGGCAAACACCTATTATGCTGATCTCGGAAGTGCCTCTCACTAGCTACTTTCATAGTCTTCATGCTCTGCAATATCCTGTACTGGTAGCAGGACTATTCGCCCTAATCGCTCTGGTACAATCCCAGATGAATACTGCTTTGGCTTTTGATCAGCGGATGAAGCAGCTAAAAACTTCTCAAGGCAAGGCACTAGCGATTTGGGCGGGGATTAATCTAATTACCGGAAGTGTGCTGATCTTCATGACGGAGCAGTGGTTTTATTACTTTCACGCCATGAATGCTAGTTGGGGTTTGGTGAACGCTGGGGTGGCTGCTTATGTCTATTTTCACCATAATCGAGTTTTTAACCAACCGCAAACATTGCTAGAGCAGGTGAGTCGGCAGCGGCATGCCGAGAATATGTTGTTTCTCAATATTGGGTTAGATGTTGCCTTTGTGGTTAGTGGTATTGCGCTTTATCAGCGAGGGTTAGCTACCGAAGACACTTACTCTGAACTATGGCAGGGTTTCGGTATTTCGGTGATAATGCAGGGTGTTTTTTTACTGGTTCAAGATTTAACCTTCCTTTATCTTCATGCTAAAAACCGCCTTCGTATCTACCCCATCTGGAGAAAAAGTCTGAACTGCTAGCTAAACTACCGAAAAAGGTCAGGAGAGTAGCTGACGAATATCATTGTTTTTTTTGGCTGTACTGACGTGATTTAGTTGGAAAAACAACTAGACTCATGAAAATACTTGTGCCTATTGACTTCTCTCCTGATGCCGAACAGGCCCTGCGTTACGCTACTGCTCTGGCAAAGCTACTGCAACTAAATGAAACTGATCACGAGACTGCCACGCTAGAACTACTTATATTTCATGTGTATCACGTACCAATTGGGGGCGATACCAGTTTTTTTGCCACCACGCCCATGATTGAGCGGGAAGAGCAGTTAACGCTGGAGAAAATTCATAAACTGATCGGTACCATTCCCGAAATACAGTCATTGCCCCACCGAATAATTACTCGCTTATCCATGCCTTACGAAGGTATTAAGGAGGTGATGGAAGAAGAAAAAGTAGAACTAGTAGTAATGGGGGTCCGAGGTGCTAATGCCGCTACTAACTGGCTGGGTAGCACTACACTGCAAGTGATGCGGTATGCTACCTGCCCTGTACTGGCCATTCCCCGTACTGCTGAGGTTTTTCACCCACAACAAATTGCCTTTGCTACCGATCTGGAAACTAACGAAGATACTTCATTCCTGCGGGTTTTCCGAAGACTGGCGCAACTGTGGCGGGCTACAGTTCACTTTATTCATGTCCATCCTAACCCATCGCAGGTAGGGGTAGAGCAAGCACAGGAAGCTCTGAATCTGGATCATTTTTTACAGGATATACCGCATACTTATCACTTTGTGGAGGACAAGTTACCAGCCCGAGGCATTGAGCAGTATCTGATGAAATATCCTACCGATTTGCTAGTAGTGATTCCCCGCCACCATGCGGCACTGGAAAGCCTGTTTCACCGAAGTGTGACCAAGCAACTGGCTACCCACACGTCACTGCCTATACTTTCTATTCACGAAACATAAGTAGTCATGAACGATCGCCCTAGTATTCCCGGAAAGTATATGCAAGCGTACACTATCAATACCAAAAACCTGGTGGTTTTTGAAAAAGTAAAGACGGTTTTGGTGGAGTTGGAGGGAGTTGAAGACGTGCTGTACGATGACCAGCTATCGCCCCCGGAGATGATATTGCTTTCCGACGGAAAGCTTTCGGATGAGCGTGTGCAGCAGGCCGCTGCATCGCTAGGATACCCAGTTCAACCCAAACATTTTCTCATACTCTAATTTAACCCATGAAAAAGCTACTTGTCCCTACCGATTTCTCGCCTCAGGCAAATTACGCACTTCGCAGTGCCTATCAGTTAGCCTTGAAGAATCAAGCTTCTATTCATCTGGTGCACGTACTGGATTTTCCGCTGGTAGATGAGGAGGCTCCCGTAAGTCCGATAGAGATTGTTCCGGGAGAATTCCTACAAAAAGCCGAAGAGGAGACTAAGGAGCAGCTTAAGAATATTGCCGAAAGTAAAGAGCTAGAAGATGTAGAGGTTACCTACGAGGTTCGAGTAGGTAACCCCTATCAGAGTATAGTAAGGGCACTGGTCGCACAAAAAGTAGATATGGTGGTGATGGGTTCTAAGGGAATTAGCGGCACCCAGGAAATGCTAATCGGCTCTAACGCCGAGCGAATGGTTCGGTTTTCCCCTAGTCCGGTGCTGATCATTAAAGAGAAAGCTGATCTATCGGATATCAAACATATTGTTTATGCTACTGCTCTGAAGGAAAAAGAAAAACCAGTAATTACGACGTTGGCGAAGCTGCAAGAAATGTTTGATGCCCAACTGCACATAGTACGGGTCAACACGGTCAGTAATTTTCGGGATGACTCTTCGGTAAGAAAGCAACTAAAAAGCCTAGCCGAAACTTGTTATCTGAAAAACTACACCCTGAATACCTTCAGCGACATTCGGGAAGAAGAAGGAATTATCCATTTTGCCGATGAAGTAGGAGCTGACCTAATTGCGTTAGCTACTAACGCCCGCCGGGGACTAATGCATTTACTGGGAGGCAGTATTGCCGAAGATGTAGCTAATCATGCTAAGTACCCGGTTTGGACCATGAGCCTGCCAAAAGTATTTTCTTAACTTTCTCTTAAAACTTCTAAAGTTGCTCTTATATCTATCCCTTGCCCTTGAGCATGCGGTTCCAGTAGAATCAGGGTAGGAAAACTTTTTCAGTAGCCACATGCTCCAGCGCTCTTTGGCCGTATCAAACGGGAAGGAGAGTGCCGACTCTCGATGACGCGCTTTATAATCCAGAAATTAACAGCTGGCTCCACATTAGTGCGGGAGCTTGGATCGCAGCAAACCGTAGGCCCAAGTGCCCGCTACGGAACCTAACAGTACGACTATAATAACCGAGTAGCCGTATCCGATCAGCGTGTAGATGGGGCCAGGGCAAGCTCCCACCATTGCCCATCCCAATCCGAAAAGAACACCTCCGAATAAGTAACGGGGAATACTCTGCTTTTTGGGAGTAAAGCTAATAGTCTTCCCTTGGATAGATTTTAGCTGCTTTTTCTTGATAATGGCAGTGCCGATAATTCCCAGCACTACCGCCGAGCCGATTACTCCGTACATGTGAAATGAATCAAACAGAAACATTTCCTGAATCCGGTACCAGGAGATGATCTCGGCTTTGGTTAGAACAATGCCGAAGAAGATGCCCACGGCGAAAAATGATACGTATTTTTTCATGGTCAATTCAGATTTTTAGGATAGTAGCCAGGGTAAAATAAAATAGGTCATAGTAAGTCCACCGATGAAGAAGCCGATGACAGCTACCAGCGATGGCCACTGAAGATTACTTAATCCACTGATGGCGTGGCCGGAAGTACAGCCCCCGGCATAACGGGTACCGAATCCCACTAAAAAGCCTCCACCCAGCAGCATGAGTAAGCCGCGAGGGGTGAACAGTGCCTCCCAACTAAAGATGCTGTCGGGCAGATACTCGGCACCAGGATTCTCAATTCCTAACGACTGCAAGTGGGCTACGGTAGACTCAGCCAGTTGAATAGGTTCGGGATCAGCCAGCCACTGAGCGGCAATAAACCCACCTACCATGGCTCCAGCGACAAATGTCAGGTTCCAGGCTTGTCCTTTCCAGTCGAAGCGGAAGAATTCACTGGTTTTACCAGCTCCCAGTGCCGAACAGGTGGTACGTAAAGTGGAAGAGACTCCAAAGTTTTTTCCCAGGTACAGTAGTATAAACATGGTTAAGGCAATCAGCGGCCCGGCTACGTACCACGGCCAGACCTGACTAAGTTCAGTCAGCATTTAATTGATGGTTTAATTACGTTACTCAATACAGTTTAAGAAGAGGATAGGATGTTAGGGTGTGTCAACATTCAAACTGAGATGATGATCGCCAGGCGCCCCCGATTAAGCAGTTTTTGTCCTATTTAATGTTAACGCACCCCGTTGACTTTTGGTGTACGCTACTCCGGCATGGGATACCCTGCATCGCCCTTCAAGAGGACTTTAATTAGTGCGAGATCGACAAAATCCTCCTATCAGTCTACGCAGCCCGGCCTGAATGTCAACAGATCTAGTCCTACCTTTTCATTATTATTTTTTTAATACCCCCAGCAGTTGCTTCGCCTGCACTACGCCCGATTGTCGCCACTTCATTTTTCCGTGCTGAAACAGCATCAAGGTAGGAACACTTCGTACCTGGTACTGCCCCGCCAACTGGGGATTACGGTCTACATCTATTTTCACAATCTTCACTTGGTTCTTCAGTGTAGACTTTACCTCCTTCAGAATGGGAGCCAAGGCCCTGCACGGGCCACACCATTCCGCTGAAAAGTCAACCAGAACCGGAGTATCCGATTGTATTAATTGCTTAAATTTTCCTCTTTGCTTCATCTCAGGCCTCTTGGGTTTGAAATTCTTTCACCGTTTCGCTCAGGTCGTAGACTGTAGCTTCAGGAAGCTCTTTTTCCAGAATACTGGAACCTGCCGCTGATCGGTACCCCCCGGCACAGTGAACTACTACCGGCTTGCTAGCATCCACCTCCGAAACCCGATCAGCCAACTCCGGTAGGGGGATATTGACCGCATTGTTAAACAATTTATCACCCTGGGTTTCCGAAGTATTACGGATGTCTACAATGGTATAATCTTCCGGTTTAGATTTAAAGTGATCCACATCTAGTGAAGGACTTTTTTCCGCTAACGGTTGGTGTACTATAACAACTCCTTTCACGTGGGTTTCGTAGCCGATTTTAGCTGCCCGGTGTAGTGCCTGGTCCAGTTGTTCCTCACTCGCTACTACCAGGTAGAATGGCTTTTCAGGTTCAATCAATGAGCCGAGCCAGGTCTCAAACTTTCCGTTTTCCTGAATATTGATAGCTCCTGCTATATGTCCCTGCTTAAAATCATCTTCCGAACGCACATCTACGATAGGCAGGCTGCTATCCACTTCCTCGGTGCCAAGGCGAGGGATGTTTTTCAGACTCTCGCGGAAGGCACTTGCCCCTTCCCGGTTCACTTCTACATCGTAGGGAAAATACTGGGGTACAAAGGGTTGATCGGCCAGCAGAGCTTCCACAAACTTATCTTCTTCCTCAATTTTGAAGGCCCAGTTCTGTTCCTTTTCTTTACCTATGGTGCTGGAAGTTTCCGGCCCCATATTCTAGCCGCAGAGCGATCCGGCTCCGTGGGCGGGGTATACTACCACACCATCTTCTATATTTTTGAACACATCATTGATGGTATAATACATTTGGCGAGCTAGTTCCTCCCGTTCAGCTCGCAGATGCCCGGCTCCTTCCCGTAAGTCGGGACGGCCCACATCTCCCACAAATAGCGAGTCGCCAGTATATACTGAGTGCGGATTACCCGCTTCGTCCAGTAGCATATAGGTATTGTGGTCGGGAGAGTGACCAGGAGTAAACAGTGCTCGCAGGGTTATATTGCCAATCTTTACCTCGTCACCATCGTTCATCTCCTCATGACGGTAAGATACCCCTACTTTGGAGTTGATATAAATCTTAGCTCCGTGCTTTTGATAGAACTCCAGATGGCTACTCACAAAGTCAGCGTGCGGATGCGTCTCAAACACCGCTACTATCTTAGCGTCATTCTCTTGGGCGAAGTCCAGGTATGGTTGGGGGTCGCGGCCTGGATCTACCAAGGCTACCTCCTTATTGCTTACAATGGCATAAGAACCGTGCGCTAAAGCTTCGTCATAAAATTGCTTAACTTTCATATTGATTATCGATTACGTAATGATTAATTCGTTCACTAAAATATAGACGGCCATCACCAGTACAAACCAGCCAAAGCCGGTCTTTAATTTTTTGCCGGTTACGTAGCGGGAAACGTAGGTACCCGCAAATATACCCACTACCGCAATAGCGGTAAACGTAAGTAAAAATGTCCAGTCAATGGGCTGCACTCCAATGTCACCCCCAAAGCCGACCAGCGACTTGGCCGCAATAATCAGCAGGGAAGTACCTACTGCCAGTTTCATGGGTAGCTTAGCCAGAATTACCAAGGCCGGAATAATCAGAAACCCACCCCCGGCGCCTACCACGCCGGCTAGTACGCCAAATACCGCCCCCACCAGCACGGTCATCGGGTAGTTTAACAGAATAATCGGGTGTTCTATCATTTGTTCCTGCTTTCCCGAACGGATCATAGAGAAAGAAGCCAGGGCCATCAGTATTGCAAAGAAGACCATCACGGCTACGTCTTTGGTCAGGACAAAGCTATCCACTGTCAGTATCTCTTCGGGGATAGCCGGTACAATCCAACGCCGGGTGGCGTATACTGCGATAAAAGATGGTACGGCAAATACCAAAGCCGTTTTGTAACTTACCAGCCCCTGCTTCATATAGGTGAAAGAACCTACCAAGGCCGAAGCGCCAACCACAAACAGTGAGTAGGAAGTAGACAGTACCGGGCTAACTCCCACTAGGTACACCAGAGCCGGAACCGTTAGTATAGAGCCGCCGCCGCCGATAAGGCCCAGACTAAAGCCAATGACAACCGCGGAAATATACCCCAATAATTCAATCATGCTCATGGTTTAGTCAATATTAAATGATCATCTACATCTTGGCGATGACTATCGTCAGTGAATGGTTTTTATTAAGGTTTTGTAAGATCAACATATGATAATATATTCATGTAATTGAGTATATAATAGGTATCAAGTGAATCTGCATACAAATATACGAAACATATGAATATATGTTCATTTGTTTGATTAAAAATTTTACTTTTTGGATTTCCCTCTGAGCAAAAAGACAAGGAATAGTGTTGTCCGTAGCGCTGAAGTTTCCTGCTAATAATCAGCTAGTTATCTGATATAAATCATTGTAATCCTGATTATGTTAGTGTTTATTATAGTGAGTAAAAAAAATCCATTTGAGCATCAATTACCCACTAAATTCAAACAGGATTAGCGAGAATCTCAACAACCGGTACTGATTCTCAAGAGTAAAGAAAGAACCGTTTAACTGATAGTATTATGAAACCAATAGTAGAAAAAATCCATAGCCTTATTATACTTAGTGGCTTATTAATGCTGCTGTTCTATTCTCCGTCTCTCGCTCAGGAGGTCAACTACGATAATAGCAGTCTGGTAATTGTAAAAGCCCCCGACCTTACGTCTAAGCAGTACGGTGATTTTTCCTCGGCTATCGCCCCGGATAACCGCTATAGCATGGAGTATACCTGTCTGGAGTCAGGCATTATCGTACTACGCTACTATCATAATTTTTCGGAAAAAGGGGATGTACGTATGGCGATACAGTCCGCCCTTCGGCAGAAAGGCAAGCTGACCCGATTAGAAGTAATCTACGTGGATATTACTCGCCAAACTTCGGCTCAGTGTTAATCGGGATTAGGCTAAGGCTTGCTAGCAGGTCCTCCATAATTTCGCGAAGAGGACTGTATTCCTTAAGTTAAGCTCGACTTAGAAAGGGTATTCTGATTGTTTTGGACTGCATAACGTATGCTTTTTTGGCATTGACGTATCAGAGTAGGAATATTTCTAAGCGTCTCTGCTTAGGGTATCAATAACTTTCTTCTTGTAAGTTCGGCCAATGGGGAGGCTCATTTCTCTAACCTGTATTTGCTCTCTAGTGAAAGCAAGAATCTTGTTGGTATTAACAATATAAGAACGGTGAATGCGAAGAAAGGAGTTAGGTAGTAATGTCTCTAGTTTACTAATTTTTTCCTTTGTGGTAATGGGGGTAGATGTTGAAGTGTGAATTCTAACGTAATCGCCTAAGCTCTCCAGATAGTCAATATCTTGTTGTAAGATTCTGTGAACCTTTCGTTCGGCACGTACCAGTAAGAAAGTATCTTCTTGTTTATTCTTTTCTCTTTCCAGCTCTTGTATTCTTTCTCGACTGGCAAAGGATCGCTTAGCTAACATTGTAAAACCATACAGAAATACAATGCCGTATAAGATAACCGCTAAGAAGGGTATGTCGGCTGCTAAAGGCACCATATGATCGTAGCGATAGCGCGCCAATAGTATGAATGCTACGAACACAACCACCATTTCTAGATACAATGACACAATTGATAGGTAGCAAGAATATAATGCGAATTTGAAAATTCTCTTTTCAAACAAGTAGCGAGATACTAAATAATAGTTGAAGAAGTAGACTGTACCTATGATCACGGGAAGCAACATGCTTACAAAGAGGAAAGGTTCAATGTAGTTATCATAAGAGCTTCCAAATGTCAAGGTAAGCAACACGGTAATGACCACCCAAAATAATGTATTACCTAGTACTTTCATCACCTACTCTTTACTGTAAAACTGACTCTTGAAGGAACAGTAAACAGCAAAAGTCGACGAAATACCGCTTTTCGTCTGGATTCTACCTTGAAGTATTATCGGGTTTGTTCCTACCATTGTGAGAGTAAGTATACAACTTAATCTGTGTGATGATTGATCTTTTCTATCGAGGCGAAACCTTATTTATGAGCATTCTGACATTATTACTTATTGCTATAATAATGGAAAGCGTAATCGCTGGTATTTGTATTACAAAAAATTAAGCTAAGAACATCGACCAAGTTCAGCAACACTTTTTTTACCTAAAGTCACTTGGATTGTTCACCTTAATATTTGGTCTATTTACGCAACTACTTGGCTTGTATGGAGCTTTTATGGCAATTGAGGAATGGGGTAGTATTTCGTCAACTGTCCTATCAATGGGTTTATGGACTTCATCTATTCCTAGCCTTTACGGCTTATTAATTTTTCTGTTTTCTCATCTGATACGTTGGGTATTAGCTGTTTGGCTCAATCGAATCAAAACCATTTCTTAAAACCAATATCTATCCGTCTTATCATATTACACCTTCATGAGAATCTTAGAGATATGCCTACTACTTTCTGAATTAGCCGTGCTATTACTTTTTCTACTGAAGCCCATGCTGAGATTTAAAAACTTCAAGTGGCTTCTTTTTCTTCCTCTGTTGTTCCTTCTGATGCATGGGTTTGTAGAAGGTATACGATGGCAATTAGTATTGGCTTACGGAATAGCGGTTCTATCAGCGTTGATTCTTTTTACACCCGCTTCTATACGATTTCCTCGCTACATTAATATTATTCTAATATCAATAGCTGCTGTACTGGTGGTAATCTCGCTGTTACTAGGCTATCTATTACCGGTTTTCCGGCTTCCCGAACCTTCGGGTTCGTTCACAGTAGGTACTACCTATCTACATCTACGAGACGATACCCGCTCTGAAACAATTACTTCAGATTCCTCCGACGTGCGAGAATTAATGGTACGGGCATGGTATCCTTCAGAAGAGAAAACACAAGAAACTTACCCTTATCTGCATCCAGCACTGACCAAGGTACTAGCTGAAAACTACGGTCTGCCTAAGTTTATACTTTCTCACCTGGATTTGGTTAAAACGCATAGTCTACCAAACGCTTCCATTGCTTCGCACGAAACACCCTTTCCTATGATCATATTTTCTCCGGGCTACATGACCCATTCTTCTATGTATACTTCTTTGCTTGAAACGCTAGCCAGTCATGGTTATATGGTATTTAGTATCGATTATACATATGAGACTCCGGTATCAATCTTTCCTGATAATGATTTACGATTCTACGATCCTGACTATACTGATGTTTGGAAAAATGCTTCATGGGATACGGTGCAGGCGAGTATCAATGCCTTCAGAGATGCAAACGATAAAGCGACTAAACGTCGGCATATCGAGCAGTACCTTACCCAAGTTCCTTTTACTGATCGTGTTAATCAATGGACCAAAGATGTCAACTTCGTAATTGATCAACTACACAGCGAAGGACATCCGTTCTTCTACAAGATTGATCAGAATAACATTGGTGTGATGGGAAATTCCGTAGGCGGAGCCACATCTGCCCTAGCCTGTGCTCTAGATAGCCGTATTAAATCAGGTATCAACTTGGATGGTTCACAATGGGGAAGCTTGATGGAGCATACGATTACGCAGCCTTTCATGTGGATCACCGCTGAAAAGAATTTAGCTGAATCATCAGAAGATATAGACTCATTCATTTATAATCAGGTATCAAGAGGCGACTTTGACCATCTAAGCATAGCACACGCCACCCATGCTAACTTTTATGACCTATCTCTCTGGTCTAATTATGCGCCTCTAACACAAACTGGCTCTATCGATGGTCACCGAATGATTAAGATTGTTAATCAATGTACCCTAAACTTTTTCAATAAACATCTAAAGAACGAACCCATTGTGATAGATCATCTGACGAAAGAGTTCAATGAATTGGTTAGAAAGGACAGATAGAAGGGTTCTAACGTCACAGATTCATTCACTTGATGGTATGACAAATGCAGGTGATTTAATTTTCAAGTCCATCCAGGGGAAAGTAGAAATTATTGATTAGATTCGGTTAAGCCATTCTTGGGCTATTGTTAATAATACTCAACCTGATACCAACGCTCAATGCACCGACCTAATCTTGGACTTCTCGGCGGTAGCCGTAGATTCTGGCCGCTAATCGTTCTGATTCAATGCTGCCTAGTTATTAGCAGCACCGCCCAAAATACATCTACCACCACACCTCTCGAAAAGGCTCCGGTCATTCGGCTGAACGATGCTGGCACTCCGCCTGACTGGGCACTGATGCAGCAGCAGCTGATGAAAGCGTTGTATCCGGCAGCGATGGCTTTTATAGAAAAATACACCCACGAGGATGGTACGCTCAAATGGCGAGAAGAATGGCCGGGCATGGACGGTTCCGACGATGGGTACGAAGCCTTCTACAATTTTCCGCTCTACTACGCTCTGGGTGGCCCTAAACCGATTGACAGCCTGTCGCGGATATTCTGGGATGCCATTACCGAGCAATTCACCAAGTACGGGCAGGTGCACGATGAGTTTGATGCCGGCTATGACTGGATGCACCACGGCGAATCTTATACTTATTTCTACTTCTTCGGATTAGCCGACCCCACGGATAAGAAGATGCGCGACCGGGCTATCAAGTTTGCCGAGATGTACATGGACGACGGCACCGAGAAATCTAATTACGACGATGAGCACAAGATCATCCGGTCGCCACTCACCGGCAGTCTGGGGCCCCGCTTTGTGAACACGGCTGAAGACTGGGTAACTCACCGTCCAATTCTGGCGCACTACCCTTTACCCTACGACGATATCCCGAACGTAGATAGCTCCAGTGCCTGGAACGACGATCAGAAGTTTCCCTACATTTTGCAGGCCATTAACGAGCGGATGATGAAGAACGATGTACCGCTGAACTTAGCGTCTACCAGTCTGATGGCCAACGCTTATATGTATACTCAGGACGAGAAGTACAAAAACTGGGTGACCGAATACGTAGAAGCCTGGATGCAGCGGGTAGAAGACAATAGTGGGGTTATTCCCGACAACGTAGGCCACAGCGGTGAGATTGGAGAAAACACTGGTGGAAAGTGGTGGGGCGGCTACTACGGCTGGCGCTGGCCCCACGGGCTGCCCAACCAGATGGAAGCCACCACTATCGGGGCCAGCAACGCCTACCTGCTCACCGGCGACTCTTCCTATCTGGAACTACCGTACTCCGTCATCCGGGCGGTATCGGTTCAGGCGAAAGTGGAAGACGGACTAACGCTAGTACCCTACCGTTACGATGACCGGGGCTGGTACGATTACCGGCCCATGCGACCCAAGTACCCCACCCACTTGTGGTACTACTCCCGCACTCAGGAAGATTGGGAGCGGGTAAAAACGTTAACCGATTCTACCAAGTGGCAGCGGCTTCAGTATCGTAAGAGTAAAGGAGATTCCGAAAATACCGCTGCCTGGCTGGGTTATCTGGAAGGAGTTAATCCTACTTATCCGATGGATATTCTGCACGCTACCTATCAGGAGATGCAACGGCGGTTGGAGGTGATCTGGGAGGATGACTCTACTCCCGACGACCAGGATGTGCACCACTGGCTAGAACGCAACCCGGTGGTGCTGGAAGGGCTGGTGCAGACTATGCTGGGTGCTCCCAATCATATCTACCACGGCGGATTGCTACACAGCAGTCTTCGCTACTTTGATCCGGATAATGAGCGGCCCGGTATTCCGGAAGATGTGGCCGCACTGGTTCGACAGGTGAATCCGGGAGGGGTGTCTTTGCAACTGGTGAATTTGCACCCCACGGAAACCAAGCGAGTGGTGGTGCAAGGCGGCATGTTTGGGGAGCATCAGATCACCCGGGTGCGGCAGGTGATTCACTACCCCTATCAGTTTAATACCATTGATCATAAGTACATGACCGTAGAATTGGCTCCGGGTGCGGTAGGCCAGATCGAGATCGGATTAAATCGCTTCGCGAATGATCCTAGCTACGTTTTCCCCTGGCATGGCAACGAGGTGCCGGTGGTAGGTATGAAGTAGTAAATTGCCATTACAATCACAAGCGGTACACTTTCTTGGCATTACCGGCGAAGATGGCGGTGAGTTCTGAGTGGTTTAAGCCAGTAAGTGTTTCATCCAGCACCTGCATCCAGCGGCTAAAAGAATCGGCCCGGGTGAGCACCGGCCAGTCGCTGCCAAACATTACCCGATCGGTTCCGAAGTGCTCCATCGGGGTGTGAATGTAGGGCTTCAGGTGGGTGCTTTTCATCTGCTCGGGATGGCAGCGGGTGAGCAGCCCCGAGAGCTTGCAGTATACGTTCGGTCGTTCGGCTAGTTGCCGCATGCCGTTTTTCCAGGCGGCTAGCTCCCCGTTCTTCACATCGGGCAACCCCAGATGGTTGAGCACAAAAACCAGATTGGGGTGCTGATCAATTAGCGGTAAAAAATCAATGGCCGCACTGGCATTGATATGAATGTCCAGGCTAAGGTCATGATCGGCCAATAACTTCAATCCCGCCTGATACTGAGCCGATTCCATCTGCTCTCGCATTTTGCTCATACTACGAATACCCCGGACTAAGGGGTAGGATGCCAGTTTCTCCAGCTCCGCCTGAACCGACTGCCCTTTATCAACGGGGAAGTAAGCTACTATCCCGCCAATCCACTTGTGTTCCTCAGCTAGTTGCTGCACCCATTCTACCTCATCCTGGTACTGTTGCGGAACCCGGCCGCTCTCTACAAACACGATCTTTTCTACTGAATGTCCCTGGGTTGCTTGCTGGTAGTCGCTAACCGTAAAATCCCGGCTCAGGGGTGATTCCTTGTTTTCCAGCCAGGGGTACTCCAGCCGGTCTAGCTCCCAAAAGTGGACGTGAGTATCTACGATAGGCACCGCTTCTTTCCATTGCTGACCGAATAGGGCAGGAGCGGCCAATGCACCTGCGCTGAATTGAGCACTTTTTTGCAGAAATTTTCTTCGATTGGGCATAGCAGGAGTAAAAAAGATATTATCTTGAATCTAGTGATTTTTCTCAGAAAATTAGTACTACTCATACGTTGGGGTTCGCTTAGCCGGGCGCTTGCTGGCGGATGTATATTGTTTTTACTGTTGGCCCTGACTGGCTGTCAGCAGTCCGCCGAGTCTACCGTACTGATTCTGCACCCGGAACAGACCTCCTTACCGGAGTCTTGGAAAGAAATTCCTAGTGACTACCCTCATACGTTACTGTTTACGTCCGATCTGGCTTATCTGAACGAAGACAGTGTGGAGCGGGCGAGTGCTATCGTATTCTACCAAATATCCGCCGATGAGCTCACACCCCGGCAGCAGCGGGTGGTAGAGCGCTACGTCAGCTGGGGAGGAAATGTGGTGATGGGAGATGTGTCGCTGCGTTACCAAAGAAAATGGCCGCTAATGGAAAAACTGATAGAGCAGACTGGGGCTGATAATCCTACCAATCAATTAGTTAAACATACAACGGGTGATCCTACTATTTCCTTCGGGCGAGGAACGATGCGGCTAGTGTCTTCGAGTGAAATCGGTTCATTTGAGGATTTTTCGGAACTTTTTGAGGAGGTCTTAGTATATCCTTCTAGTTTTAAGTCCTCTAGTCTGGTGGCCTATCCGGAACTAGCGCGAGTTTCGCAGACTACACTGGTTAGTGATCTTAATGAGCCGATTGAGATAGAGGTGCTGCCTAACCGGGATATTTTGTTGATAGAGCGGGGCGGGGCTATCAAGTACTACGACCATCAGCGAGATAGTATCCGCACTATTGCTACACTCAACGTAAACCGCACCCAATCCAACGGGTTAAACGGACTGGCTATTTACCCCGACTTTCGGAATCACCCCTGGGTATTTTTGTCTTATACTCCCGCCGAAGCTCCGTACCAGTACATTTCTCGCTTCTATCTGGCGGCCGATAGCCTGATTATGGCTTCGGAAAAAATAGTGATGAAAATTCCGATTAACCCCCGGGAGGGGAACCACGCTTCTAACGCGCTGGAATTTGATGCTTTGGGGAATCTGTACGTTGGCTTTGGCGACTATACCGCTCAGCCCGAAGGCTACGCTCCCATCGACGAGCGGCCCGGTCAGGCGGGAAGAGACGCTCAGCGTACCTCGGCTAATTCCAATAGCTACCTGGGCAAGATACTAAGAATCCACCCAGAGGAAGACGGGAGTTACTCCATTCCCAACGGTAATTTGTTTCCCAAGGATGGCTCGGTGGGTAAGCCGGAAATCTACGTGATGGGTTGCCGCAACCCCTACCGTTTTTCGGTTGATCCTCAAACTAACGCCTTGTTTTTCGGAGATGTGGGGCCGGACGCTACCGTGACCAGCGAACGGGGCAGTATGGGTTACGACGAAATCAATATAGCCCGCACCGCCGGTTACTACGGTTGGCCCTACGCTCTGGCGCAGAACATCGCCTATCCTGATATTGATTTCGCCACCTCCCAGCATGCTCCATTATTAAATCCTTAAGAGCCGCGAAAGG
>CAKZYJ010000458.1 GCA_937884755.1 uncultured Flammeovirgaceae bacterium | reverse complement strand
CAGTCAGCCTCCCAGGCACCCATTAAAGAACGATTAGCTGAACTAGACCAGTATCAGGCCTCTCAGGCCATCCGGCGACACTGGGATACCGAAGAGACGTACGCCAGCCATTTGATCATCCCCCTTCGCCAACTGCACCTGGAGCGTAATCTGTTGGGAGATACCATCGGTAAGGGTAATGCTGCTTACATTATCATTTTCTCTATTGCCGGGTTATTTGTACTGTTAATGGCTAGTATCAACTACATAAATCTGTTTGTAGGCCACTCATTGAAACGCAACGTAGAGGTAGGCATTCGTAAGGTAGCTGGTGCTATTCCGGAGCAATTGGTACTACAGTACCTGAGCGAGTCACTGCTAATTACCCTGCTAGCAGGAGCTTTAGCTGTGCTTCTAATCCAGACAGCTAGTGAACCTCTATTTGCGGTGCTTCACATGAATGTTAGCATTGATTTGCTGCTGGATGCCCAGGCTTGGATGATGCTGGTGGCCCTGCTGTTAGTAGTAAGTATACTGGCTGGAAGTTACGTAGCCTTCTTTCTCGCTTCAGTGAAACCAACTCTCTCGCTGAAAAATATTGTTATGTTACCTTCGGGCCGGTTAGTACGCCGGTCGTTGCAGGTAGCTCAGTTTGCTATTGCTATTGGTATGGTCATCTGTACCCTGGTAGTGTACCAGCAAATGGACTACCTGCGTCATAAAAATCTGGGTTTCACCCAAAAATCAGTGCTGGTAGTAGATCTGCCCCAAGACCCAAAAATCAATAAGAAGCTGTCTAAAGTTACCAAGGCCTGGAAAAAGCATTCGGAAGTTAAATCAGTGGCCCGAGGGGCTAAACCAGGCGGTGCTTATATGCGGGGCAGCGTTATCCAGGAGGTTGGCGGCGAGCAGTACGATCTCCCTATTAACGCGCTCTACGTAGACGAGCATTATCTCGATGTTCTCGATATAAACCTAGTATCGGGCGATACATTTCAGTATTGCCGAAGCTGCCGGGGAGATCAGTATATTGTGAACGAAGCTTTTGTGGAGCAAATGGGCTGGGAAGATCCGGTGGGTCAACTTATTGAGTACGAAGGTAAAGGAGAAATCGTAGGCGTGGTTAACGATTACCATTACCAATCACTGCACAATCTCATTGAACCGCTGATTCTGATTTATCAACCCCAGCAGGCCCAGCAGTTACTGGTACGGGTGCCTCCATCAGCCGTAGCTGATTTGGCCTCGTCTTGGAGTGCTACCTTACCCGGATTACCATTTCACCACACCTTCTTAAACGAATCAATTGCGCTCCAATACCAACACGAGCAGAAGCTACTTGGAGTGTTTTCATTGTTCTCCCTGCTAACGTTATGCCTGGCAGGCATGGGATTATTTGGTATGACCTTCCTGAATATACAACACCGTACCAAAGAGATGGGTATTCGGCAGGTAATGGGAGCTACCCAGTTGGGGCTGATGACTTACTTATCGCGCGAAATCATTATGATGGCGCTATGGGCAGCTGTTATCGCTCTTCCGCTTACCTACATTTTCTTACAAAATTGGATGCAAACCTTTGTGTACCATACCAGCATTAGCTTCCTACCATTTCTGGGAGCTACGGGAGCTATGCTATTGCTGACTACTGCCACCGCCTGGTACCATACCCAGCAGATTACCGAAAGCAATCCGGTATGCTCGCTACGGTACGAATAGCCGGTAAGAACTAATTATATAGAGGCAGGTTGGCTACGGTGTGAGTAAATTCTCCCCAATCGCTGCTTTCTACGATCCATAACACCAAATGTAAGAAATATGCATTTTGGTAAGAGGCATTACACTTCTGGACGAATATTCGGTAAAGGGAATGTCTGGCAGCTCTACTGCAAAAATACAGTCGCAGAGCAAAAGCGAAATTATAATAGCTTATCTATCAGTTGGTTAAATCTTTGCGAATGACGAATGACATTATCTAGACTAATTTCTCGTTCGTCAGTAAAGAAAACGATCTAATAAGAGCTAATCTTTTTTCAGCCTGGGGAAACCATGTATGATATTCCTACGTTCGCATAGCGAATTGAGGGTGCTTACCGATTGGCACATTTTTTTGAAATAGTTGGTAAACGCGTAAATTGCGACCTTTTTACAGGGACCTGCTAAAACTTAATACCATGATACTACAAAAACAGACGAATTCTTCCGTCCGGTTGCTTAGTTTGTACCGGATGAATTACTCCTGGATTATGCTGCTACTTTGTGCCTTTATCGCCTTCGGAGCCGGAGGATGTAAAGCCAAGAAAGAGGCTCGCGCCGCTGCCGAAGCTCGTGCCGAACGGATTGCCAAAGCCCGTGCTGACCTTTTATCCGTAATTAACGATCAGGGCAGCATGTCTACCGATGAAAAAGAAGAAATAGTACAGGGAGTGAAAGACATGAACTTTCAAGATGCCGAAATCCAATCATTGATTGAGCGAGCCGAGGCTATCATTGCCGATGAACGGGCGGCGGCTCGCTTAGGCGAAGATCGTACCGTCACTACCGAAACTGGCCCGGCTTCCGAATCAGATCTAAACAATTTGTTTCGCAATGTAGCCTCAGCCCGTAACACCAGCGATGCTAACTCTCAAATCCGCAATGCGCTGGATATGTTCGCCTCTTCCGAAACCCCCGTGCTGATCATTATCAGCCAGAGTGGAGGTCAAACGGACTACGATGAGCCTACCACAATCAATAAATACCTCAATTACCTAAAGGATACTAAAAAAAGCTCCGATGAGGTTTATAATATGGTGTTCGACGCCAATGGCAAAATCAAAGAGTTAGAACTTATTAAACGATAGAATTGATGAAAATTTCTGTAATATATATCTGCCTTCTGTTTATTGGATTCGCCTCGTTTTCAGCCCGGGCCCAGGAAGACATCAGTCCAGAGCGTAAGCTAGCTATTGACTCGCTGGCTTTAGAAAAGGTACGCGACCTGAGTAAATACATTAGCATTATCGGAAATAAGGATACCCCGTTTTCAGAAGCTAACCGGGTGATTGATCGGGCTGAAGAGCTTTTTGCCGCTGGAGCGGAGATTGGGGTTTCATCACTAACTACTAACGAAATCACCTACTACCAAGTGCGGGGATACTTTGAGCATTTGATGGCACTCAATTACGACAAAGTGAGTATCAAATGGTACGACATCCAGTATATCAGCGATCTGGAACAACAGCCTGATGGCACGTTTGTTGGAGTAATCACTATCTACCAGCGATTTGAAGGTACATCGGACGACGGCCTGGAGTATAAAGATACTACCAAGAAAGATATTACCGTTTTTGTTCAGAAAAAAGAAACGCAAATCGGCGGGCGCATTATCGACTTCTGGGATGTACTACTGGGAGATATTCGCGTGGCCGAAACCACCACATAATAGAATTTAATGCATAATTGGAGAAGGTTTTCTAAAAGACTACCGGAGGCCGCCAGCCGAAGCGTAGTCTTTTTTGTGATCATTACAGTTGCCGTAGTGCTATTGCCTGAGCCGCAGCTTTATGCGCAGGGTATTGGCGAATATTTAGGAGGAGAAGACGTCCTATACGCTGAAACTAAACAGGTTAACCAGTTTTTTCGCCGCTTTAATGGGGAGGAAGATGTAGAAGGCAAGCGCTACTACGCAGGCGACAAAGGCTACCGCCACCCCAAACTGCGGCAAAACTACTTAGAAAACCTTTTTGATAATCAGAATCGGGACATCTCGCCTGTACTGAAGAAAGAATTTATCAGTACAGTTAACAGTCAGTCTGACCCAGTTTATCTGGATTTTCATGGCGGACAGTGGTTTGCCGAAGTAAAAGCCCGCTTCAACTACAAAGGAAAGCGTGAAGAGGCTACTTTGTTCTTACGTCTGCAGGAAGAAAAGGTAGGCTCAAAATGGATACTTACTAAGGCTTATTTTGAACCGTTTGCTGCCTTATTTGCTAGCGATACTACAGGCGGTATGCCCTTTCTTCACCCCATGAGTCACGAGCTGGATTTTATGAATCTGCGGAAGGTATTTCAGGATAATAAGGAGAAGGTAGACCAGTTTACCGCCCGCGGCTATCAGCCGGATTATCTCTCAATTTTGCTCTATGAAATTAAAAATTCTAACTTACGCTTTGAGACGGTCACCAACGTTAAGTTTCATTTCTTTCAGGTAGATGGCTGGTACTTTCAACTGGCTAAGTTCAATCGCCCTGGCTACAACCGAGGGTGGCTGGTGTCCGACTTATCGAAAGCAACCCCGCAAGAAAAAGAGCTATTGACCAAATACATATTTTACGAAGATGAGTAAGCGACTCGGTTCACTCGTTCTATTTGTCTGGTTAGGGATGGCTACCGTTTCGTCGCTCGTAGCCCAATCGCCCAACGCCAATGGGCCGGAGCTATCTCCGGAAGCCATTACTGAATACAAGGATCAGTCTAAAGAGCTAGTATCTTTCCTGGAATATATGATGAATTTTCTGGGAAACCCCAAGGCAACTACCCAGCAGAAAGAAACTATAATCACTCAAAGCTATCTAAAAGCCTTTCGCGATGAAGATGTGCAGATAGAAGATGATCTGGCCGAAGACCGCAGCGTAGTCACCAACAAAAATGTACAGGCTTATCTGAAAGACATTGATTTCTTTTTTCAGGAGGCTAAGTTTGATCTAAGCATCGACGATGTGAGTTACTACGTGAGCGATGCCGGAAAAAAGTTCTTCCGCGTAACGTTGAGCCGCAACCTACAAGGAATTACTGTGGATGGTGATACGGTTAACGCTAATCAGATTCGCTACGTGGAGATTAACCTCAACGAGGCTGAGAAGGATTTGAAAATTGCCAGCATGTACACTACCAAGTTGAGCGAGCGGGAAGAACTAGCTAATTGGTGGTCGGAAGTATCGCAACCCTGGCAAGAGTATTTTAAAGCTCAGATTGGTGCTGAAGATTGGGACTCGGTGAATTACCGGATGCTGCGCGAAATTGTCCGGATGGATGAGATCGACATTTCAGGCAACCAGCGTATTTACGATCTGGAGCCACTGGGCAAACTTATCGACCTGCGTTACCTAAATATTTCGGATACCCGCCTCGATGATCTCTACCCATTACGCAATCTTACTAAACTAGAAATACTCGACGGTAGTGAGACTGCGGTTACCGATTTGGGCCCGCTAAAGTATGCTACCAGCTTGCGTGAAATGATCATTGACGGCACTCGCGTTAGTAACCTGAATGTATTAACAAACTTTACCAAACTGGAGAAGCTATATTGCAGTAATACTCCCGTTTACGAACTTCCTCCGCTAGGCAGCCTGAAAGACTTGCGTTGTGCCAATACTGCAGTCACTAGTCTGGAGCCACTTGCAAGTATGACCAATTTGGTGTACCTAGATTGTTCTGAAACCAGTATCAGCGATCTGCAACCGGTAGCCAGCACGGCAGCGGTTACCTGGCTCAATCTGGAGAATACTCCTGTGGTCAATCTGGAACCGCTGCAGGCACTTACCAAACTTCAGGTGCTGCTGCTCAATAGCACCCCAGTAGAAAATCTGGAATCGCTGAATGGTTTACCGGCACTGGAGAAGATTTATTGTGATAATACACCTATCACCCAGGCAGTAGCTAATCGGTTTATGACCATTAATCCTCAGACGCTGGTTATTTACGAGTCGGCGCAGTTGCAGGAATGGTGGACAGCACTTACTCCAGCCTGGCAAGAGGTATTCAGCCAGTACGTGCCGCTAGATGCAATTGATAAAGAAAGATTAGCCCAGGTGGCGAATTTGGTAGAGATTGATATCAGTGGTAATCAGTCTATTCAGACGCTGGAGCCGTTATCCACTTTAGTCAACTTACGCCGGTTGAATTGCGAACAAACTGGTATCAGTAGTCTGGATGCCCTACAGAGCATGGTGAATCTAGAGTATCTGAACTGCGCGGGCACTAAAGTAGATAGTATTGGTGCCCTAAGCAATGCTCAAAACATGAAGGTGCTCAACCTGGACAAAACCCAGGTTAACAGTCAGCTTCCCATTAGTGAGATTTCTGGTATCCAACGGTTAAGCTGCGAAGGTACACCCCTAGATCAGGGTAAGATCATTCAGTTCATTCGGGAGCATCCTGAAACGGTAGTAATCTACAAAACCGATCAGCTCAGCTTATGGTGGAATGGGCTTTCACCCTCGTGGAAAGACGAGCTGCGGGAACAGGTAACAATCGGTGACATTCCCGACCGGGAGCAGTTGCACGAGATAGCTTTCCTGCAAACGCTTACCATTGAAGATAACGGAAAAATTGGTTCGTTGGAGCCCCTTCAGGAGTTTGTTCGGCTTACCGAACTAACGCTTACCGGTACGCGGGTTTCTGATCTATCGCCATTAAGCACAATGTCTACCCTGCGGGCATTAATCTGCGCTCGTAATCCTATTCGTAGCTTAGAGCCTCTAGCTTCACTAACCGAGCTAATTTATCTGGATTTTCAAAATACTCCCGTAGAAGAATTGAAACCCGTTCGGGACATGATTTCTCTGGAAACGCTGAAATGTTCAGGTACTCAGGTCAGTAAGTTGAAGTTCCTTTCTTCACTCATTAACCTGAGAGAGCTAGAGTGTTATAATACTCAGGTGAAGAAACTAAAACCTCTGAGAGACTTGTACCAGCTTGAAGTTCTCCGCTGCTACAATACTCGTATTTCTAGTCGGGAGGTAGATAAGTTCCGCCAAAACCACCCTGACTGCGAGGTGATCTTCTACTGATAACTCCAGGTGTTCAAAATTACACGAATACCTTGCAGCGTGGTGGGGTCATCCTGGCCGACTAGGCGGCCGCATTAAAATACGAAAACACTATCACACTAGCGACTCCGATAGGATCGTGTTACAGTAGAATACTACGCCTGACATTGTGAAGTAATTTTTTAAGGATATCCGGATGCTTATCCGCGAAACTGTTCAAAAGCTTCAGGAACAGAATCCGATAATGTACCCAGCGACCATTGCTTTTTTTACCGTATTCTCCCTGCCCTCGGTACTGATTATTATCGTTCAGACGCTAGGGACTGTTATGGGAACCGCCAAGGTTAGAGAACAATTAGCTAGTCAGGTCTCCGGACTGATTGGGACCGCTAGTACTGAAGAAATTATCAATATTATTCAGAACCGAGGATGGTATTCTTCCAGCCTACTAGTTACTATCGCTAGTATTGTTTTTCTGCTTAGGTAAAGCCTGAAAAGGGATTGATCAAATTCCTGAAAGACCGACTACTATCATTTTCGCTGATTATTGTTCTAGGATTTTTGTTGCTAGGAGTAGACGCTAATAAACTGGGCGAACGGATTACCCCAAAAAGCACTCAGTGCGGGTAATTACCAAAGAAATGGAGGTTGACAATGACGAAGTGGTGGATGAGGAAGTAAAGGAGTGAAAGTCGGCTGATTTTTGAACCAAACCCTACGGTTCAGTAACCCTTTGCAGAAAATTATCCAACACCTGATTGAAAGCCGCAGCATTATCTAGGTTTGCGTTATGAGCGGCTTCCGGAATTACCACCAAGGGGAGACTTTCTTCTTTGGCCCATCTCTGGCAGTAAGGTTTTACCTTACCCGATTTTTCCATTTCACCGTAGGTAATCAGTATCGGACACGTTAAACGAATTCTTTGCTCCGAGTAGGCAATTACCCCTTCGTACACCACTCGCATAATCCGGGCAACTTCGGTTTTGGTTAGCTTGCTGAGTACCCGACGAGCGTAAGCTTCCGACTCCGGTTGCTGGCTAACCTGTTTGGCAATACTGTTGACTAAAATTGAGTAGGGGTATAGCTGGAGGAGCGCCGGGGCAATGGACAACAGCCAACGATCCAGGCGGGAGTAGTACGAAATATCTAGCGGCGAAGCCCCCACTGAACAGAAAGAACTCACCCGATCGGGGTAATCCACCGTTACAATCTGGCTAATGTATCCACCCATTGACTGGCCTATTAGGTGTACCTGACTGATGCTTTCTTCGTCTAGTATTTGTACCAAAATTTGCGCTGCTGTTTTTAGCGAAAATCCGGCGTAGGGACGTGAACAACCGTGGGCGGGCACATCCCAGGTAACAATCCGGTAACGATCCTGAAAATAGGGTAGCTGGAGATTGAACAAGGCATGATCCATCGTGGCTCCGTGGGTAAAGACGAGCGTTTCGCTACCCTGGCCACCTACCCAATAATGTACTGTGCCTTGCTCACTAGTAACTGTCTTCTCGCTCATTGAAAAGTCGGGGGTTATTCAGGCTCACCTTTATTACTGTTCCAAATATCGTGGGTGGTTTTCCAGTTACCATCAGGCTGGCGACGCAGAATATTTAAATATTTGGAAGTAGATATAATTGGTTTACCACCCTTGCGCGGAGTCAGCGTTACGGTAGCCTCACCTCGTCCGTAGGCTAAATCTCCCTCGACGAGAACCTCTTCATAGTGGCTTTCCAGAGCAGGTTTGTACTGGTCAAAAATGGTTTGGTAGTACGCCTGCACCGAATCTTTCCCCACCATCGCACCTTTTCCTGGGGCCATTAGAATAGCATCGGCAGTAAAGTGCTTCGCAATACCTTTAGCATCACTCTGGTTAAAAGCTTCAGCCCGGGCAGCGCTCACCTCGGTAATCATTTGCTCATCGGTAGAAGTACTCACGGGTGATTTTTCGGACCGAGGCGTACAACCGATAAGTAAAACGTATAGAAAATACTTAGCTCGGGAGAAGAACATAGGTTATTGAATGTTAGTCGGCTATGATAGACATTACTCACTATGCCTACCAGATTTTTCTGATTATCTTCAGTCTCTTCATCAGTAACTCCACCACAATAAAAATGCTCCCGTGAAATTCGGACATCAGGTTACTACCGGATACCGCCAGGGGCTGCGGTACTCTCGTTCCAATAGCGCATTCGCCTCTGTATCGCCCGGAATAATTTCTTTCTCACCGTCCCACTCAATGCTTCTACCTAGCTTGTGAGATAGCATTCCTAGCAGGCTCATGTTGGTAGAACGGTGGCCAATCTCAATATCACAAACCGGAAGATTGCCCGTCTCAATAGACGATAAAAAATCAGCCCATAGCTCTTTAATGTTTTGCTGATCGGGTTCATTTAACTGAGGCTCTACGTGGATAATTTCGCCCCCCTTTTTGCTAGGGTAGAATGTCCATCCATCGCGCCAGCCCATGTGAAATGTTCCTTCAGTACCGTAGAAGTAGCAACCGATATTATGCTTTTCGGCTTGATTGGCAGCGTACTGGCGATGCTCCCAAACGGCAGTAAAATCCTCAAATTCATAATTTACCACCTGGGTATCTGGAGCGGTGGTATTATCTTTTTTGATATGCCGGGCCGCAATGGAATGTACCGATTTAGGCGCTTTCTCATCAGTCCACCAGAGTATCTGATCGAGCCAGTGAATACCCCAATCTCCGATCTGCCCGTTAGCAAATTCCAGAAACTGTCGGAACCCTTTAGGGTGCATTCGCTCGTTATAAGGCAACATAGCGGCCGGTCCGCACCACATATCCCAATCTAGCCCCACTGGTGGTTCCGAATCGGGGGTAGGCTCACCTGGGCCGCCTCCGTAGTGCACAAATGCCCGTACCATCCCGATCTTTCCAGCTCGCCCTGACTTTAAAAATTCCATACCTGAGATATTATGGGGCGAAACCCGACGGTGGGTGCCCACCTGCACCATGCGGTTATTGGCTCGGGCAGCTCGCACCATCGCTTTGCCTTCGTTAATGGTATGGCCAATAGGTTTTTCTACGTACACATGCGCTCCAGCTTCTACCGCAGCAATGGTTTGTAAAGGATGCCAGTGGTCGGGGGTAGCTACAATTACGATTTCGGGTTTTTCCGTGGCTAATAGCTCGCGGTAGTCAGAATAGCGTTTGGGCTGGTCGCTGGTTAGTTTAGCAGTTTCTTCCATCGCTTGGTCTAGCTGCTGCTGATCTACATCGCAAAGCGCCACTACCTTGGAACGGTTAGTAGCAATAGCTTCCCGCAGGATATTCATGCCCCACCAACCACTGCCAATGAGGGCTGTCGTATATTTTTTATCCTGATAGGGACGAGCAATAGAAAGAGGGGAATAAATTAAGCTAGCTCCGGCGGTTGCACTCGCGCCAGATTTAATAAAGTCACGTCGGTTCATACAGATGTAGGTTGCGGTAATATTCTTCAAACGAAGATACAGGATTTTGGGAATTGTCCGATTGTTCGATGACTCAATTATTACGTAGTTGAGAGTTAGGGGCTGGGCAAACTCACTTCTTGTGCTCCACGTCGGATTCTTTGCACTTGCACAAAGCTTCTAACTCATATTTTACATTTCTTATTTCATATCTTTATAGCGCTTATTTTGCCGAAATGTATAATACAATTAGTTTATATGTAATGGCTGGCTTGTACATCGTAGCTGGGTTGTTTCATTTTGTCAAGCCTAGCATGTACGAAGCGATTATTCCGCCTTATTTACCTAACCATAAAGCGTTAGTACTAATTAGTGGTTTTTTTGAAGTTGCTTTTGGGGTAGGATTACTATTTGAGGAAACTAGAAGCTTATCCGCTTGGGGAATTATACTAATGCTACTAGCTTTTCTTCCGGCGCATGTCTACATGCTACAATCCGAGAAATTCAGAAAGATTCCGAGTTGGGCACTTTGGGTAAGAATTCCTTTGCAGTTTCTGCTAATATACTGGGCCTATCAGTTTGTCTGAACTGTGCAATCGCTCTTATTTTATAACTCTAAGAAGTTACCGTATTCCTTATTCGCTACGTAGCGAGTGCACCGGGTTAGCTCGTGCTGCGCGCACAGATTGATAGCCAACCGTTAGCCAGGCAATCAACAAGGCAGCTAAGCCAGCCAGTATGAAGAATGCTACTGACAACTCGGTCTTATACTCAAATCCTTCCAACCACCAATTCATCAAATAATAGGCTATGGGGCTGGCGATTAGAAAACCGATCAGTACTAATTTGGTAAAATCCTGCGAAAGCAGTACGACCAGATTACCAACAGATGCTCCTAGTACTTTACGTACCCCAATCTCCTTGGTACGCTGCTCGGCCATGAAAGAAGCTAGCCCTAGTAAGCCTAAGCAGGAAATTAGAATAGCCATTGAGGCAAAGATAGTAGCTAACTTACCAATGATCTCCTCTCTTTGGTAGGTCTCCTGGAATGTCTGATCCACAAATTTATATTCAAAAGGATACGCTGGATTGACAGCTTCACTAACCTGTTTCATACTAGCCAATGCTTCGGCAGTTTTTCCGGTTTCGGTTCGTACAAATATAAGATACGTGTCGTCTGGGGTTAAACGAATGACGAGCGGCTCAATCTGTTGGTGCAGAGAGGTAGCGTGGAAATCTTCCACTATTCCAATGATCTTCCCCGATTCTTCCCACACTGCTAAGTCTTCACCTACCGGGTCGGTTAGTTCCATAACCCGAGCAGCTGCTTCGTTGATAACGTAATTAGCAGTATCGGTAGAAAAGTCAGGCGAGAAATACCTTCCATCCTTAAGCCTCATGCCCATCGTTGATATGAAATCATATTCCGCATTAACAATCAGGAATTCCATATCATCGTCTTCCTGTTTTCCATTCCACTCAATATTACCAGTAGAACGACCTATGCTGAGTGGGCTTTGACTGCTGGACGTTACACCTACTATCCCAGGTTGCTGTAGTAGTTGTTGCTTATAGGCTTCGTACTGGTCGTAAAGAGCACCTTCTCGGTAGGTATACACTAAATTCTCCCTTTCTAGTCCTAGATCTTTGTTCAGTATATAGTTGATTTGATTATAGACTACTACAGTGCCGATCACCAGTAGAATTGAAACGGTAAACTGAAATACTACTAGGCTTTTCCGAAATAAAGCAGCCCCCTGGCTTTGCTGTATTGCCCCTTTCAGTACTCGCACTGGCTGGAACGATGATAGAAACAGTGCTGGGTAACTCCCTGCTAGTAGCCCAGTGAATATGGTCACGATCAAACCGCCGATCAGCAATGTTGGATGAGCATAATTAATTGTAATGTCTTTTTTAATTAGCTGATTAAAGAACGGAAGGGTCAATTCCACTAGCAGCACCGCCAGAAAGAGCGCTAATAGTACAATTACCGTTGATTCGGCCATAAATTGTCCTATTAGTAGCTTCTTATTGGCACCGATTGCTTTACGTACGCCAACTTCCTTAGCCCGCTGTCCGGAACGGGCAGTAGCTAAATTCATAAAATTGATACAGGCAATCACCAGTATGAATATCGCGACAATGGAGAATATCCGCACGTAGGTAATGCGCCCTCCTACCTGATGGCCATCTTCGTATTTGCCATACAAGTAGCGGTCGGCGTAAGGTTTGAGAAATACGTCCGCATCTTCATGTGTCACATGCGTATCAATGATATCTTTAATTTTACTATTCAACCGGTCTACATCCGCCTGTGGGTCTAGTATCACAAACAGACGAAGTCCGTTACTATCCCAGTTTTCTACCCAGCTGTTTTCGCGGATATACTTCTTCATTGGCCGCACAAAGTCAAAGGAAATTGATGATTGCCTGGGTATATCTCGAAATACACCACTTACTTGAACCTCCTCTCGATCGTCAAACCGAAGGATTTTTCCTACTGCGTTCTGTTCTCCGAAATATTTTCTAGCTAATGTCTCAGAGATTACAATAGCGTCCATATTCTGAAGCACCGTCGTAGGATCTCCCTCAACCAGTGGATAAGAAAATATCTCAAAAAAATCTTCTCCTACGTAATTACCCTGCTCACGGTAGCGATGCTCACCGTTAACCAGTAACCATTCTTCCTGCCAGTAAAGTAGTTCCGCCGCCTCAATCTCGGGAAACTCTTCCTCTAATGCCTGCGCCAGAGGTTTGGGAATAGTCTGATAGGTTTCGGTTCCGCTATTATAATGCACATGACGCAGAACCTGATACAGCTCTGCTTCATTCGCGTGAAATCGATCCATCTGGTATTCATCCTGAACCCACAGAAGAATTAGAAAGCTACTGGCTAACCCAACTGATAAACCTAGAATATTGATGAAAGTGTAGCTTTTCTTCTTGGAAAATGAGCGAAGGGCCGTGATGAGGTAGTTTCGAAACATAATTCTAGCTGTTAGCAAGGGTTGCCCCGCAATGTATATATAACAATGTGCAATTAACTGCTCGAGAAGTAAACCAACCATTAGTTGAAACCGCTAATTGTACATTGCGCATTATTCATTGAAAAAGACGTGCCAATCCCTGGTAGCGTATTTCAGCCCTATTCGGCACTTTTTCATTGTTCAAATACGAACAATTTTGTACGAAGGTGGACAGACTGATTCCTGTTTTACGATCATCTCGCGACTTACTAGTGAGCTTGCTTGTCTATGCTGAGCTAGACTTTATCGCCCGCACCATTTCGGCTTTGCCTGGTGGTCCAGAGAGTGTTTCTACCTGCAAGCCTAGTGATTTCAGATCTCGCTTTAGCTGGCCTTTCGCTGAGTAGGTGACCCACACCCCTGAAGGATTGAGTAGATTCGTAACTTTCTCGATAACCGGCTTTTCCCAAAGTTCAGGCTGCTTGTTGGGAGCAAAGGCATCAAAGTAGACTAAATCAAAGTTTTCGGTAGCTTCTAAATCCTCTAATTTGATTTGTTGCTTATCCAACGTAAAATTTTCTAATAACGATTCAGGTTGGTTCCAATCCGCTTGGTGGATGGCAGCAAAGTATTCTTTTTTAGCCTGTTCTTGCTGTTGCACATAATTCAACTGTTGTAAAACTACCTCGGCAATCGGGTAGGGTTCTAAGGCAGTATAGTGGAACTGAACTTGAGAGACAGCTTGTGCTTTCATCATCGTTAGCCATGCGTTGAGTCCGGTTCCCAGTCCAACCTCAAAAATTCGGATTGCGGAAGCGGTCAGATGAGAATCTAACCAATATTGTAAGCCATGCTGAATAAATACATGTTCGGATTCTCGCCAAGCTCCATGCCGGGAGTGGTAGGTTTCATCCAGCGTAGTATTCAGTAGGGTGTGAGAACCGTCACCGGTTTCAATGATTTGTATATTGTCCATAAATCAGCGTTGCTGTTACTTCATTATACATCAAAAACTTCCTCTCAACCGAATAGTTACTTTCGTATGCTTCACCTACAAAAAGTTCATCACGTCGCAATTATTGTATCTGATTATAAGCGCTCTAAACACTTTTATACCCAGATATTAGGATTGAAAATCATCAATGAGACATACCGAGCTGAACGGAATTCCCACAAACTAGACCTACGGGTAGGGGATAGCGATCAGATTGAGCTATTTTCTTTTCCTAATCCACCCTCTCGTCCTTCCTACCCAGAAGCGGCCGGACTGCGGCACTTAGCTTTTGAAGTAGATAATGTTGCACAGGTCAAAGCTCAACTAGAGCAGCAGCAAATTGCCGTAGAAGCTATTCGAATCGATGAATTTACCGGCAAGCGATTTACTTTCTTTGCCGACCCGGACGGCTTGCCCATTGAATTATACGAAAAGTAAAGAAAAAAAGCCCAACCATCGGGCTGAGCTTTCATCAATATCAAGTGCTGTATGTTTACATTGCAGAACTACCCTCCTCTAATGTAAAAGTTCGCTCTACGCTGTTCATTGGACTATCGATCAGATTTCCGTTGCTATCTACCAGTTCAATCTTAATAGTATTATCACCCATCGGCATTCCGTTAATCACGTAGGGTTGCCACTGATCTACCATAAACGTAGTATCACTATTGATGCTCACTTTAACCTGATTGCCTCCGGGCCCGATTTCAGTATTAGCCAAATAAAAATCAAACAGTACGCTTTCAGTATCGGCACCGGTATAGGTTCCTTTCGGGCGGCTATAAAACAACATCGGCTGGGATAGATCCACCTCCTCACTATCACCTTCACCTACCGTAAACTGAGAAACTTTGTAGGCTTCCGGATTTTTCACACTCTCGTGGTAGGAGCGTGACAGAAACGACAAGGCTACGTAGTGGCCATCGTCCAGTGCTAACTTAAACCCTTCCGGCTCATAAATAGCGTAATAAGGATTGTTATTTAAGATGAGATGAATATGCTGTCCCTTACCAGAGTTTGCCAGAGGTTTTTGATCAGCATCAGAAGTAATAACCCCAAGTTCGTAGTTTGTGGCATTGTAAGTGAACTCAATTGAGTCGCCACTGGCCAGAACTGAGCCATCCGAAGGTCCGGTTACCGTGAGCATAGCATCCGCGTATTCGGGAGAGGCAGGCGCAGGGGAGATACTCAGCATAGGGGCTGTTTCTTCCGGTACTTCGGTCGCAGTTTCCTGGGAAGAGTCAGTAGCAGGGGTACAGGCGTAAAACATACCCGCAACTAATAAAGAAATAATGGCGATGAATTGTCTTTTCATAGATCAGTTGGTTTGTTTAAGTTTGATATAAAGCGAAGTTATCGCAAAATTTGTGATTATTATCAATTATAACTTCATTCCACTAAATAAGTTGACGATGGCCGATTTATTTGATCACATTCCCAGCTTGGATCTCCACCAGTTTACCCAAGGTAGTCCCGAACAGCAGAAGCGATTTGTAGAAGATTTAGGAGACGCCTTTCACCGTATTGGCTTTGTCGCTATTAAAAATCATGGATTAACCGATGAACTTACCGAACAGTTATACTCGGTAGTAAAAGAATTTTTTGCCTTACCCGCCGAGGCGAAGCAAAAGAACACCCTGCCCGAGCTACACGGACAGCGAGGGTATACCAGCAAGGGGAAGGAACACGCCAAAGGTCGAACTACTGCCGATCTAAAAGAATTTTATCAAATTGGTCAGTTCGTAGATGATAATGACCCTGTTAAAGAAGAATATCCGGATAATATCTGGCCAGAGGAAGTTCCGGAGATGCACGCCATTGCGAAAGAGACATATCAAACATTAGAGGCTGCTGGTAAACAATTGCTGCGGGCTATCGCACTGTACCTCAATTTGGATGAATCCTACTTTGATCCGCACGTGAATAACGGCAATAGTATTATCCGGGCTATTCACTATTATCCGATAGAAAACCCTGATGAGGTACCGGATGATGCGGTACGTGCCGCCGAACACGGTGACATCAATCTGATTACTTTGCTAATGGGGGCTAGTGCCGAAGGATTGCAGGTACTTCGGCGCGACGGGGCCTGGATTCCGATTACCGCCCTACCCGACCAGATTATTGTGAATGTAGGCGATATGCTGGCTCGCTTGACCAACGATACGCTCAAATCTACCATTCACCGCGTAGTGAACCCCCCTCGGGAATTATTGGGTACTCCTCGTTACTCCATACCGTTCTTTATGCACCCCTGGGCCGAGATGGATTTAACTTGCCTTCCTTCGTGTGTAAGCGAAGATCGCCCCAAGAAGTACAAGGATATGACGGCTGGGCAGTTCCTGGAAGAACGCCTGCGCGAAATAGGCTTAAAGCAATGATAGCCCTTTAAACTCTAGTACTTTGGACCGCACCCAACGCCCCTGGTATTCCCAAGGAATAGTAACCTCCATTCGGCGGGTGCGATATTTTATTTTTCTGAGAGACGTACTGATACTTACAGTAAGTGCCTTTGGTGGCCCCCAAGCTCACCTGACATTACTGCTGAAAATGATGGTAGAAAAGCGGCGGTACCTCAGCGAAAAAGACCTAATGGAACTACACGCTCTCTGCCAGATTCTTCCGGGGCCGTCATCTACCCAAACCAATACCGCAATAGGTTACCGGATAGGTGGCCCCAAACTGGCTTTTCTCACGCTACTGGTGTGGATGCTGCCAGCGGTTACGCTGATGACTACGGCCGCTGTGATTTTCTCTAATATACAGGAAAAAGAGCTTTCGCTTGAGTTTACGCGTTTTATTCAGCCGATGGCGGTAGGGTTTGTGTTTTACGCTGCCTACACACTTAGTGTGAAGGTGGTCAATACCCAAGCAGGCATACTGATTATGGTGGTAGCTACTGTTGTCTCTTTTCTTATCCGCAAACCCTACATTTATCCTCTGCTCCTCCTTTTGGCTGGAGTAGCCACCGCTATTAAGTACCGTAGTCATCCCCGGCAGCAAAAAGAAAAACTTAACATCCGTTGGGGAAACCTGACCATCTGGATTACCATCTTAATAACTGCTGCTATTATCGGCGGCATAACTCAATCGTTACCCGTACGGATATTCGAGAATTTTTACCGTAATGGAAGTTTAATCTTTGGGGGTGGGCAAGTACTCATCCCGCTACTCTATACCGAGTTTGTTGACTTTAAGGCTTATCTTACTTCTGAGGAGTTTTTAACTGGATATGCCTTGGTGCAGGCTATTCCGGGACCGGTATTCTCATTTAGCGCCTTCATTGGCTCACTGGCTATGCGTAGCTACGGTATCATTGGAGAAATTATTGGTGCACTGGTTGCCTCGCTAGGGATTTTTCTCCCTGGTACATTTCTGATCTTTTTCATGGTCCGCTTTTGGGACGGACTGAAAAAGTATCGGGTAATTAAGGCTTCGCTAGAGGGGATAGTTGCGGCTAGTTCAGGGATGGTAATCGCCGCCGCACTACTTTTATTGGAGCCTCTTTCATTATCACTCCTAAATATTGGAGTAGTGATTGGAACAGCTCTACTACTCCAGTTTACCAAGATTCCTGCCCCGGTAATTATCCTCAGTGGACTTTTACTCGGGATTGTATTCTAGTAGGCATTTTCCTGATCGCGGAAAAGAGACCATAGCGTTAAGAAAATAATCTTAATATCTAGAGCAAATAGCCATCTTTCCACATACAATCGATCCAGACGTACTCGGTTATTCATTTTATCGAAAGTAGCAGTCTCGCCTCTGTAACCTTTCGCTTGCGCTAAACCGGTGATTCCTGGTTTAACTGAGTGGCGGTGATTGAACTTATGAATCTGGGAAGAATACTGCTCATTCAACTTTACAGGGTGAGGCCGAGGACCAACAACGGACATATTACCTACTAGAACATTGAAGAACTGAGGAAGTTCGTCTAAACTAGTCTTCCGTAAGAAAGCACCGATCGCGGTTACTCGTGGATCATGTTTGGTAGCTTGTTTAGTATCTGCATCGTTGTTATTACGCATCGTTCTAAATTTCCAACACATAAAATCTCGGCCATTAAGTCCGGTTCGCTTTTGCCGAAAGAATACCGGACCACGTGAAGTTACTTTAATGGCAATGGCAATAACTGGAAGTAACCAAGTGAACACGAACCCAATAACTAGCAGTGAGAAGGCAATATCAAATAAGCGTTTTACAAAACGATTCCACCAATTATCTAAGGGAATTGAGGTGACGTTAATTACCGGGATAGCACCGTACCACTCTGGTTTGGGAGCTTCTAGTAGATTTCCAGGCAAGTGATGCCCCTGGATATTTCCAATCAGCTTCACCTTAACCCGGTGCTGATGTCCAAAATCAATTAAATGCTTCAGGTAATCATAATCCATGTTAGGAAAACAGCAATAAAGCTCGTCAATTTCATGGTTTAAGATATAGTACTGAAGTTCTTCGGCATTCTGTGACTCAGGAGTGCTATTAAATGTATGATGAACGTAATATCCATATTCTGGATGTGCCCTTAAGTGGTTAACCAATCGATTTGAAAGCCGAGTGCTGCCTACGATCACGATTTTCCTGAGGTTGTACCCCTTAGCTCTTAAGATCCCCAGGGTATAAACAAATACTAATCGCCAGATCGAGACCAGTACTAGAAACAGGCCAAATGTAATTAAAAGCTGTACGCGCGAATAGTAGTACGCTTTATTGAACACCCAAAAGGCAGTAATAAGCAGTAGGTGTAGGAATACGATAGCATATTGCCGCTTAAGTACTGTACTTAGCTTGGTGGTTCGATCAATATTATATGGCTTAAAAACAAAAGTAAGCGCTAGTAAGAAGCCGTTAGTTATTAACCAAAGCCATAGATACGGAGGGATAGTTAGTCCTTCTAGCGTATTAAATTTAAGTAGATAGGCTAGAACGAATGAACCATTCAAGATAAGAAAATCCCCAAGAGAGAATACTAGCTTTAGGTACTTAGATCTACTATGTGGCATACTAATTCTGGCGATAGCTTAATTCGTACTTTGTGATTATGTTGTACCTGCGTGTTGTTGCATCAGTTAATATAGCTATAGACAGCAATAATGATGCAAATCTCTGTTTATACTGCGATTAATGTACAAAGTTAGGTGATTAGTTCAGTAAAAAAACCGTTAGTACACTAATATTATTACACACAGCTTTTTTCAGTTACAACTAAACCGCATTACTTATGTATTTCTTTGTTTCATCCGTATGCGATCTGAATAATCAACCTCAGATTATCAATCACTTTTCGATAAATTTCCGGTAGCAAATGGATGTATATTCCATCGAATTTTAAAAAGCATTCCAAATGAACTGTACAGATTGCCAAAGTCGAAGGCAAGAGATAGTGAGGTTTGTAACTGCCGGTTTGGCAAAAAAGGTCTTGTTGTTTCTAACAGCAGACTAGATTGACTCTTTGGTTGATAAAAAAAATATTCTTTTTGGTTAAAATCTGACTCCATACTCCCCCATTCAAAACGCCCGCCGTTTAGTCCAGCATAGGTGCCAAAGTGGCGGGAGTAGGTAGCAAAAATCTTAAACTCTGTTTTTTTATAGTTCCCCAGAACCGCCAAATGATGGGTAGAAATACGATTACTGATGAATCCTTCCCCATAATTGGGCACGTCTAGTCCCATTTTTTCAGCTCTTTGACTGTTGATAAACAATGGGGTACCAATACTCCGATTGTAGAAATTCCACCCCGACTGATATAAAAAATTATTATAGTAATCGTCACGCCCACCGTATCGGTAGCCGTAGTTTGGGGCACGATCAGACCAATCCGTACCCGGCGGCGGGTCAGGAATTCCTGGGCCGCCCTGATGTTTGGTATAAACAAATTCATACAATACTTCCTGAATAAACTTACTCTTTTCTCTTTGCCAGGAAAGTCCGGAAAGCTGATCATAAAAATGATGACGGGTTATTCCCAATTTATCTTCAAACGGTTCTTGATGGTAGAAGGCTAAAGTGGTGTTAGACAGGGGAAACTCAAAACCAAAGTCAATCGTACCGAGATGGTTGCCTAACGCATTAACGAAATCTACTCCTACATTTGGATTACGACCTGACTGGCCAGTAATTACTCGCCAGTAGTCAGCCAAACTATCATCCAGTTCGCGTCCGTTGGGGCGAGTGCCTGCCCATTGAGCAAAATGCACCAAGCCTATGTAAGCCTTCATTGGAAACGACTTACCTTTTCCTTGTAAATAAAAAGACTTTTCGTGAAGCCAGGCGTCAGATATATGTCGGTCTTCTTCAAACCACCCATGTCCCCAATGACCTCTAAATTCTAAATAGCCTTTAGTGAAGGGAACGGGAGTATATTCAGGAATAGATAAGATGACAGATGGTAAAGGCCGAGCATTTCGGCTAATGCCAAACGAACCGGTAGAAAGCTCCGGCCGATGCACCCCTACTGTGCGCTCCATCCACCCGGCACTCAGTTCCACTATCTTATACTTTACTTTCGCGTAGCCCTGATGAATACGACTTTCGGAAAATTCAGTGTTTACCAGATAATCTGCTCCCCAGGCAAAGTCCCAGTCTTTATTGCCAGCATACGGGGAATGCATACCTGCCAGAAAATAACCGTTTGGCGATTGGTCTTCGAGCTTACCAAACCGATTAGATACTATCCACAGCGGAAGGTAGTCTCGGTTAGAGAATGCTACGGCAGTTTCCAGATTGATTCTCAGTGAATCTAACCGTTGGGCAAAAATCGGTTGATTAAAGCCAAAGACAGTCAACCACGCAATTGCGTAGAAAAATATATTTTTATTAAACAATCGTCTTCTCACGGCGATTAGAAAAAAGAGTTTCTTTAAAAAAGAGATATAAAAAATAACTATTAGTTTCCAGATACCTTTTCCAGAGGCGTTGTGGCTCTGTTATCAAACGAAATAACCATTCTAAGCCAGCACGCTGCATCCAGGCGGGAGCCTGCTTAACAGTGCCTGCATGAAAGCTGAAAGCAGCACCCACTGCCATCATCACAGCATTAATGCTATCTAAGCGATTAGCTATCCAGATTTCTTGGCGAGGGCAACCTCTGCCTACTAAGACAATATGCGCTCCCGACTCGTTAACTATTTCGGAGGAGAGAGTATTTCCATCGGCTTCTTCCTCTCTGTACTGTCCGCAAACAATCACATTTGGAAACTTTTCGCGAATGAAGTCAGCAAACTTAGTAAGAGTTTCTTGCGTACTGCCACCGTACAGAAAAACCTTCAACTCCTTCTCATTCGCTTTTCTCAGTACATACAAAGTCAGCGTTGGACCGTACACCCGATCCTTTAAACCAGCTTTATGAAAGTAGTTCATCGCCCAGCGTATAGGCTGTCCGTCGGGTACAATCATTTGTGCCTTCTGAGTTGCCTCCCACATTAAGCGATCTTGAATAGCGGTTACCAAACCATGCACCGGCAAAGCAAATACGCCGTAGCTGTTTCGTTGTTTTGCCTGCTCAATAATAATATCACTAGCCGATTCATAATCGACTGCCGCGTAGTTTACTGTGTTGAAAAGTTCAACTTTATTGAACGATAATAACATGACAAAGCTAATTTTTTAAAGCTATCAACTTGATGTGAATCGGTAGGCAATAAATAATTTAGTCAACACTAAAACTTTTTCGTGAAACAAATTTGCGTCAGAAAATAGTATTTTCATTTCTTTTTTAGTGAGAAGCCGGAACCCTTGTATTCTATCTTTAGCCTTAGCTAAGCTACTTGCTTTTGGGTAGTGACCCAATGCAAAATGGCTAGTTAGCCATACTCTTAGTTCATGAGGAAGATAATGAAAAAGAGGAAATACGAAGTGTAGTTCAATGGAAAACTTGTGTGTCTCACCTACATCAAGTATAGAAACCGGACGAGGTAATTTTTCAAGGTGAGACAAAAACAAATTAAACTGCCTATTATGAGCTTTACTGGCCCAAGAGTTTTTCCGCTGATTATCTGCGAATATTCTATATAGTACTCCTTTTTTTGTCATCTAATCACGTTTAAATATGCGTTAGCGCATTCTCCATGTTCTCCCAATATTTCTCGACAGTAAACAAATGTAAATAGCGATCTCTACCTGCTTGTCCCATCTTTTCACGTAGCGCTGGTGATTCTAATAAATAAGCTACCTTACTAGCAAAATCCTTGCTATTCTTTACTTCGGCTAAGAAACCAGTTTTATTGGGTATTACCAGATCCGGTAGTCCACCTACATCTGATGCAACAATGGGTAATTTAAATTGCATGGCCTCTAGTACTGACAAGCCAAACGTTTCGAAATGAGATGGAAAAAGAAAGATATCAGTTTGTAAAAACTCCTGCCATTTTTTATCGTCGTAGCGAGCACCTGGTAATTCTACAATCTCTACCAAATTATGGTCTTTGATGTATCTTTGTATTCCTGTTAGATAATTCTCTGATGCGGGTTTACCCACTAACCGCATCTTGAATTTATAATTTTCATTCTTTAGTAGAAAAGCGGTTTCTAATAGTGTTTGGATACCCTTACTTTCCATAAGTATACCAACATAAAGTATAATGGGAACTTTATTTTCAATTGGAATAACTTCGTTTTTCAGATAGAAGTCTTCCAAACCATTGGGAACCACAATGTTCTTTTTTGCTTTAACAGACTTCCCATCGGGAGGGGTACCTTCAGAAAGTCTAATTCCAAGGTCAGGATAATAGAAAGCTTTACGGTAAAGCATTTTTAACGGCTTACTTAAAGTTAGGTATAAGCTTGCTACTCCTGCTGATCTGAAATGGAAAACAGTACTTTTGAACAACCAGCGAGTACACAATAGTATTACTATATCTCTATAAAGAGGTACATAATTGTTACCAACCGGCATATAATAAAGAGTTGGAATAGTGTATCGTAGCCGGTGATAGATAATTTGAAAAATAATTGAGAACAGGTGGATTATTTTATAAAGGCTAAACTTCCCTACTTGGTTAATATCTTTAGAAAAAGAGAGTCTTACGTGGTAAAGTTTGAGATTTTGGTAGGAACCCTCAAGTAGTCGTTGCGTGGAAATAGCCTGTCCGTAGTAGGGAGGAGGAGTTTGTCCGACAATGAGTACTTTATACACTTTTATCAATTGTTTAATGCCAATAAAATTCCATTAGAATAACGGTCAACCATATTATTGAGTGTATATTTTTCTCTAGATTCTCGACAACCAGTCTGGAGTATTTTCAATTGATCATTGTTTGACAGAAGGAGTGACGCTTCGTGGGCATATAGCTGATAATCTTCTGGGTTGTTTACAATAACTCCATTATATCCGTTCACTAAATAGTCAATCTCGGGGCTATGATAATCTATATTAGTGGTAATGAGGGGAGTTTCGGAAGCAAATGCATCTATAACTGCGAGCCCAACCAAACCTGGCATGAGCAATAGCTTAGCTAATGCTAATAGTTCTAGTTTCTCTTCTCCGAACTTGGGTCCTAGATAGTGAATCCAGTCATATTTCTTAACTACATCCCTTACCAAGTGTTCGCTAGGCCCAGCACCAACAATAATCATTTCAAAATCAGGAACAAGCTCTCTAATTCTATTGCAAGCATTAAGTAAAAATGGAATTCTCTTCTCTTCATATAGGCTTCCCATAAAGATGCAGACGTTTTCTGAGCGTATTCGGTACTTTTGCCTATATTGCTGAATAGCTGTATTTGTGGTGTTGTGTGCTAAGAAGAGGTCAGTATTAATAGTATTGTGTACAGAGCTGATTCTATCTGAGGGAAACCCTATTTTCTCAACAATTCTCATACTCAAGTCATTATAAGCAAACCACCAGTGCACTTGCTTAGAAATCCGCTTTTTTTATAGTTCTCCAATTTCAGTTTGCCACTGATTCTTTCGAGCTTGTAGATTCTTCCCGTGACCCCAGTATCCAAGTCGTATTCTTCCCAACTTATACAAGAGAAGCAGAACGTAATTACTCAGCAACTTACTAGCTTGTTCTACAATAACAAGGTCTCCCTTCTCAATGTAGCTAAGTACTGGCTGCCAAAGTAAGGAAATACGAAAAACTTTAATCGTTCTGTTTGTAATCTGAGCTCCCCATTCTAAGGTGACATTGTCTCCTTTCAACTGCTCCGTTCGGCTAGGCTTCCCATAAATAATCTTTAAGTCAATCCCTTCGCTCTGAAGCCTTTTTCTCAACAGTTCAAAAAAGGGTTTTCTATACTGGGTTAAGCGTCTCTGAATAATGACCACCCTCTGGTGCATATTGGCGAGTAAACGTTATAAAAAATACCAATTCTATTTTTGAATACCGATTTCACTCATAGGAATGGCAGTACGTCCCTCAAATTTATCTAGCGAAGCAGAATTATTGGAATCCTTTTCCGAGCGAAGGTTAGTGCCATTGATAATGTTATTATTCTTCATTTTTTGCAGCACTTTTGCCTTATTAGTAATCTCTAACCACTTGCCATCCACTACAGTATTGTTCTCAATAATATTATTCTTTGGTGCCAAAGGATCATCCTTTAAAATAGTAAGAAGCTCGGGATATTTTCTTTTCCAGGCCTCACTAAGGTAAGGAACACTCTCTAGTCGCTTCCGAAGCTGATCTTCAGCATTAACCGCCGTAGCTTGACGATATTCAACTCGCACTGCTGCCGAACGAGAAGATTGAAAAACGTTGTTTCTCACAATATTATCTCTTCCGCCTCCCACAACCACGGCCCGCTGAACATTCTTAAAGATATTTCCATCGATGATAGTGCCACTGGCCAAATCGTCTAGGTAAACACCCATCAAGCCTCGGTGATACTTACTATTAATATCATGAAAATAATTGTGGCGAATAGTGTTGCCCCGCATAGTCCAGTCTTTACCCAAATATATAGCTCCTGAGTCTCCAGTCTCAGAACCAATTCTTGCTATCTCGTTACGTTCGATTAGGTGTTCATTGCCAATGATGCGAATCGCCATATGGGGAATATCGTGGATGTAATTGTTCTTCACCACTACTCCTACCCCCTCGAGTTGAATGCCCGGACTATAAGTCTTTACCCAGCGGTTCGTATGGTGTATTTCGTTATTGTAAATCACATGTTCAGCATTGATGAGCGAGTCTCTATTGCCACCCGTGATTCGTATTCCTCCTTCGCCTGTATTATAGATCTCGCAATCAGAAATAGCGTTATTAAAACCTTCGGTCACCTCAAGACCTAGGTTTCCGGTATTTCGTATTTGTACCTTTGTAATGGTATTGTGATTACCGCTAATAATCTGGACACCAGTAGCTCTGGTAACCTCGAGAGTCATGTTCTCTATTCTAACAAAAGAAGTGTTCTGCAATTGGAGAATTGGCTCTGGTAATAAAGAAAGTATAAGCTCAGTGTTAACTTGATCTGTCTCAGGTAACCATAGGTGAATTTTACCGCTCTCTTTATTAAAGTACCATTCTCCGGGTGAGTCTAGCTCCTCTAGAATATTTAGGGCGTAATAGCGCTTTCCCTTTATATAGCCGTAGGTTCCATACGGTTTTTGAGTTTTAACAGTATTGGTAGTGGTATCAATCTTTTCTACCCTAACATAGGAATCAGCCCAGTCTCTTGCCCAAAACCCGTGAAGCCATATTTCCTTTTCTTTTAACCACCGATCAGGACGATCACCCGAGTAATTAAACTGATCACCAAAGCGTCCCTTTTTTACATCAGCGATTTTAGCCCACCCCTCATTAGGCCAACGCGCTATCTGGAGAGGATTTCTATTGACAAATACCTCGACCGGAGCTAAGTACTTAGGCCGAGGAAATCCCCTTGGCTCGAGCGAACCCAAATCATCTATGCCTTATGCTTTTATATCGATCTCACTTATCTTGTCTAGATAAGACGAATCAATGCGGTCAAGAAAAGTGGTCGGTGCTTTTGTAGTAGTCACAACTATTCCCCCTACTAAAGCAGTCTGTTGGTCTTCAGCACCACGGATAACAGTTACAGCATCTTTAGTACCTGAAGCAATTTCAGGAATTACGAGTGTACTGTCAAGATAATAAGTTCCTGGTGCTATTTGCACTACAACTGGAACGTTTACTGAGTCTTGCCGGACCTCAGATATCCGTTCAATAGCACGCTGTGGAGAAGCCAATGGCCCATCAGTCTGCATTTTATTGGGTTTGTTCAGCCGACCAGTCCATTCGTTTTTCCCCTCTTTATTTACGTAAATAAAGAGCGTATCGAGGCCATTAACAGGAGTTAATGAACTAGCATTTTCGCCACTCTTACAGCACTGAAAAGCCAATAAGATTATTACTACTATCAAATAAGTTCGCATAAACTAACAGGCATTTTATCACTTTCACCTATTTAACTTAAGTACTTCACTGCCTGCTAATAGAAACGAACCTGCTCCAAATTCTTGGTAGTTATCGTACGTTACTTCATCAGGCTTACTACCACCGGGTTGTACCCAGCCCAGTTTTCCGTTGGGATGAATAGCACCTACCAATGCTTCCCAAGCCTTAGTGACAACAGGTAGGTATGTTTCTTCAGGCAGATAACCGTTGTTTATTCCCCAAGCAATAGCGTACACAAAGAAAGATGAGCTACTTGTTTCCGGAAAGGGTGCTTCTTCTACATCGAGCAAACTGGGGCGCCAAAGGCCATCTTCTTGCTGCTGAGCTGCCACCGCCTCTGCCATCTCTTGTAGTAATTCTACGTATCGTTCATGATAGTCATTGCTGGTCGGTAGATACTGCAGAACACGTACCGTGCCAGCCATTACCCATCCATTGGCTCTTGCCCAGAAAGTTTTACGTCCATTAGGAGTTTTTTTACGAAAGAACCAATGACTTTGAAAAAATAACCGTTCTTCGGGGTCATACAAGAAGTCATGAGTATCCCACCACATTGTATTCAAAAAGTCAATATATTTCTCATCATTAGTAGTTTCATATAATCGAGCCGCTACGGGTGGAGACATAAATAAAGCATCAGCCCACCAGTAGAGCTCACGTCCTACTCTGTTTTCTGCAATAAGCTTGTCAAACGTTTTCTGAGCGTGGTAAAGAATGGTAGGGTTTGGTCGCTCGAGATATGCTTCGAGGTAACTTTGTCCGCTAGCGTGGTCATCTGCGTGGTCTTAGCGATTGTCTAACTTCCACTGTTTAGCAGTACCCCATCGAAGCACTTGATTCAGGTATTTCTCTTCACCTGTAGCCTGATATGTTGCCATTATTCCGGCATAAAAAGCAGAGCGAGCCCAAGCCATACCATTACCATCATTTCTCTCAACCGGATGAGTTACCTGCCAATCGCAGACTTTTTTCATAATTAGTTTTACGCTAGTAGGTGCGTATATGTCATCTATAGAATCGAGATCAATTTGAGTAGATTCATTCATAAACATTTCTGGCTCTTTTTCACTACAGCCGATAAAGCCTAGAGAGAACCAAATAATCCAGAACAAAGATCTAGTTTGAATATGCATACCTATATTTGTTTACTATTACTAAGCAGGTTGTTTTATCAACTTCTTTCTTTTTTCCTCTCGTTGCGAAAGCACATCTTCGGTTATCAGTGCACTATGAATGAGGTATAGACAGAACATAAAGAAGAAATAAATAAGCACATTAGTAGAAAGGAATAAAACGTTAGTATATATTGTAATGACAAAGGCTTCCCGTTTGTAGCTATGAACAAAATAATAAATAAAAAACCAGAGACTGAACACGATAAAACCATGCTCTACCACGATCTTTAGCACATCATTTAGTGGATTGTGTAATGGATAGTTAAGTTGATCCACTAAGAGATCACTAATACTTCCTAGCCCCGAACCTAAGTAGCTCAAATCATAGGTAGTGATAATAATCTTCCACAGGTTATACCTTCCTTTGGTAAAGGAATTAGGTGGTAACCCAACATTCTCAATAATGAGATGATCAAACGTGCCGGAAGCGAGAAGATAAATAAGATAGACAACAAAAGCATTAGCTAATAACGCAACTATTGACAAAACAGCACGATATCTTTTTGTATCAATCCGAAATACAGCCAACACAAGATATATTACCAAGCATAAAACAACGGCTGCTAGTACCGTCCGTTTACCTGATATTAGAACAAAAAACAGGCTTATAGAAAGCAGTCCCCACTTTTTTGTAAATAGAAAGTAGAAAGAAAATAATCCAATAAGGAAGGCCAGTCCTGATTCACTTTGAAAAGAAGAAGAAATTAACGATTCAGCAAGGTTTACCTGATGAAAATGTAGAATTCCGCCTACTCCCTTTTCAGCAATAAATGCAATAATGATTCCTCCAAAAAGAATGCTTACTATCTGCCGCGTCTTTGTGTAATCCATGTAATAAGCTAGCAGAGCTACTGAAAGTAAAGGGAAGAACGTGAAAATTGATTCACTTATTAACCTGGAGTTAATGGTACCTCTATTAGCGTAAGCAAGAATAGACTGTAGAAGAAGAACGTAAAATAGCCCAAAAAAGTAGCTATAGTAACGTTTCCAAATCTCGGTATAGATGCCTTTTTGAATGCGAAAATTACCACTTATAGATAACCCTAGTATCCACAGCACAAAAACTACTAATGGAATTACATAAACTATTTTACGTAGTGAGTCACTATTGTAATAAATTACCAGTCCGAAAATGTGAATTAAGAACAGGAGATAAAATATATGCTTCCTGGACAAAATCATAAGCTTCTTATAGTGACGTTACCGCTTTAATAAAGTACGAACTGTATAAAAACCCTTCATAATATTGACGTACCACCGGAATATAAAAAGCAAGAACGCTATATGTATTTTTTCGTAGACCATCATTTTCTTCAACCACGCTATTGGTGGTACAATAGATCTAATTATAGCTTTGCCATACCCTGGATTGATATGCGGAAAACGATCCGGATAGTATTCCTTTAACATAACTTGGCCTACTGCACCTCGCTTTATCTTCCTACTATAATTGCGAAACCCTCTGGGAGGATGCAACACTGTAATATCGCTGGAATATTTCTGAACAAACTTGCTATGGCGGTAAACCCGATCACCGAACTCTAAATCACCACTAGAACGCAACCGCTGATCAAATTCACCTACAGCAGTAAAGATACGCCCTTTTACGAACAAATTTCCGGTTACTCCAAAATGATGCTCTGTAAGGTAATCCTGAATTTTAAAAGCACTATAATACTCAAACAATTCCGCGAGGCTCATTTTCTTCGTTTTCTGAATGATAACGTCACCTGCAACATAATCTGCCTCTTGCAGGGCATTTAATCCGTTTTCAAGCCAGTTTGGAGGCACAGAAATATCAGCATCTACAAAGGCAAAATTCTTACTATTAACCTTACGCATGGCCTGATTACGAGCATGATATGATCCTCTGTTTGGAATAATATCTACACAAATCACTCCGAAATCATTACAAATATTTCTAATAGCGGGAGATCCCCCATCATTTCCGACAATAATTTCATAATCGCTTTCTGGTAAGGTCTGATTAGTTAGGGTGGTTAAAGTGGTAATAAGCCCTGTATGGTCATTATAAACTGGGATAATTACTGAAATTAATAGCCCCATAGATACAGCCAGATATTAATTTACGATTAGCTTAATTCGCTCTGTAGTATTTTTGTTTCTTAGATTAAGGACATACAATCCATTTGGTAAGCTATGATTTACAACTATAGGTTTTGAGATATCAAAATGCTCGTTTTGTTTCAGAATACGTCCTTGAGAATCAATTAGGGTAATGTCATAGATTTTTTCGTATAGATGCTCAATAACTATCTCATTACGTTCATAGAAAACCACAAACTCTCCCTCATAAGTAATTTGAGATTCCAGACCAGGTATTTCGCCACAACAATATTTATCAAAAATATTGTTTCGCTCCCACCTAGCTTTGGCCGGATTGCTGTTAAGTTTTACAGGGTAGTATGGGCCAATTGAAGGCCACGACATTTCGCCGTAAAAATCCGGTTTTTCTGGTAGATATAAGGACAGGGGTAGAGAGTAATCGCGTGAAGTATCAAGCTTTCTTCCTCCACGGCGGTTCTTCGCTATAAACGTATCAACAGGGTCATCTTCTAAATAAATACCTCCGGGAACTACGTTACCAATAACATTCTGCTTTTCTGATCTCATGCTTATTTTTAGGCCGTACCTTGACTCCACCAGATTCCTAAAAAACGTAGTTCCCGGACCTGAAGGCCCCCAATTATCAGCACTGTGGATTGCGTGAACAACATTGTGTTCAAATAAATTCATAAATGAATAATGTCCGTGCACTGAAATATCGGGGAAATCAGTGTATCTAGGATTATAACATGCTTTGTTTGCTATTCTGCCATCTGATATTTTGGGTCTAATTGAGTAGTTGTAGCTTACCACATTCTCATTTGCCCCTTCTTTTACCACAATAGAATGTCGTAGATCCGAAAAAATATTATTGTATACTAAACAGTGGTTAGGGTGATCACTCAGCAATATACCATATCCTGCGCCTCCCCCGCAATGGTATTGGGCATCAAAAAAATAGCTACCTTTTACCGTACAGTTACGAGACTTGTTTATACGAACGTGCTCTCGAGTAGCCATAGTACTTCGGACGCAAGAAATTTGGCAGTTGGCTGCGTAGGTAAAGAAAAAGTTAGCCCCGATACCATTATCCAGACGTTCGATAGAAAATGTTTCAAACTTTATATCTTTTATTAGTCTAGTTTTGGACAGTCTAATCTTTAAATCTGAATTGTAATCTATGCTTAAAGGTCGATCTAAATGAAGAGTAGAGCCCATTACTCTGTCTACTCTCATAAGTTGCCCTACTGCCCACTGTGCCCATTCTCGTTTATGCGCTTCTACAAAATAGATATTCTCATCATTTTCTTGCTCAATCTCAATATCGTCTCCTTCTTTAAACAAATAGCTATCTTGTACATCAACCTTGACTGCACCTCTGTGATATGGGTTAGTTACCGGAACAAACTCAGCGTACGGGTCTCTTGCCCCCTTTATCAGAAATAAATTTTCATTTCTACCTGATAAATCAAATCTAAACAATGTAGTATATGGGGATACTCCTTTGATAACTTTGTTGCTGGGCACGTTAATTTGCCTTTTAAATAAATATATCCCTGATGGAAAGTAGATAGTTGCACCTGCTGGAGTTTGATCTAATGCTTTCTGTAAAATATTAGCGTTATCGTAACGCCCACTGTTATCACCACCAAAAAAAGTAACAAAGTTAAATTCATCATAGCTTGAAGGTGAGCTAGACGCTGCTAACGTTGCTGTCGTATGAGACACCTGTTCATTGGCAGTACCAGCTTCTACATCAATTCCAGCTACTGACCAATCTGTAGATCGGTCTGAGGGTAAAACTTGAGAAAATACGAGGGAATAAGATAGTAAAGATAAGCTTGTAACGAGTAGTAGTTCAAGAAGCCTCATAAGTTATTTAATGGTCTACAGCAGCTATGTAATCTTTGTAAAAATATAAATGTTTTAAGAAAAGTTAAAATACTACATTGAATTAGTAAATATTTCTCATAAATCAACCTCAATATCACTCAAGCGTGTAGCTTCATACAGCCTAGCTGAGGCAGTGTGAGAGTCTTCACTACCCTTACTGAATAATTTTTCTTTGAAAGAAAAACCATGACGAAGCTGACTGTTTACCCAATACGCTTTTTCTCTAGAACTTATGTTATCAAACGCTTCTTGTGCAAAAGGCACTTCAAAGCCTGGAGGATTGTAAGGGTAGGCATATATGTTATCTAATACAGCTTGTTTGTACTCTTCTGAATATAGGTAATCTAGAGTACCTCTGAATTTACCAAGCTGCCAAAAAGCATTATTTTTATACACCCCTTTTAACAGACCAAAAGCATACATATTAAAACTATGGTAGCCAATCGCTTTGTAATGCAATGCTGCTTCATGTTTTCTATACTTAGGTAAGGGCTTTAATAATGATTTGATTACCCTTTTCATTGGTGGGTCGGTGTTGAGTAAATGATAAATTAAACCGCTTTCGTAGATGTTTAACAGTTGAGGGAGCTGTTCCATAAAGTGACTCACCGATACTCCTACCTCTTTTAGATGAGATACTTTAGAGAGAAGTCCACCTGCTGCTGCAAACCAAAGTTGGTGGTTGAACGTCAAGTCGAATGAAAGATCTGTTCCATCTATATCTAAACGATGCCATAGGGATGCTTGTTTGTCAAAGGCGTGCAAAAGAAAAACTTCCTCCGCCAATTTTAGAGGACTCTCATCGTCAAAAAAAAGGGCCGCTTCTACTAGGGCTTCTATTGTCCAAGCCTGTCCCATCATACCATTGCATTTATCTTTGCCGGGTACATCTCGGTGCCA
>CAKZYJ010000457.1 GCA_937884755.1 uncultured Flammeovirgaceae bacterium | reverse complement strand
TTGAGGTCCCAAGAAATAAAAAAGTCGGAAGAATAAATCTTCCGACCATGACTGCTCGCAAGAGCCACCTTTTCTTTTTTACATGTACTTGATAACGCTATCGCCAAACTCAGAACATTTGAGTAGCGTAGCGCTGTCCATTAGACGCTCAAAATCGTAAGTTACCTGCTTAGCCGAGATAGATCCTTCAATACCTTTACGTACCAAATCCGCCGCTTCGGTCCAACCCAGGTAGTCAAACATCATGGCACCGGAAAGGATTACCGACCCAGGATTCACCTTGTCTTGTCCGGCGTACTTAGGAGCCGTACCGTGGGTTGCCTCAAAAATGGCATGACCGGTTTCGTAGTTAATATTAGCGCCCGGCGCAATACCGATCCCCCCCACAATGGCTGCAAGTGCATCCGACACATAATCGCCGTTCAGGTTGAGGGTGGCAATTACTTCGTATTCGGCGGGGCGTAGTAGAATCTGCTGCAAGAAGGCATCGGCAATCACATCTTTGATGATGATTTTGTGGCCGTCTTTTTCAATGATCTGCCACGGTCCCCCTTCGTAGTCATTGGCACCAAATTCGTTCTTGGCCAGGTTATAGCCCCAATCGCGGAAGGCACCTTCGGTAAACTTCATGATGTTTCCTTTGTGCACCAGTGTTACCGAGTCGCGCTTATACTGAAAAGCGTAGTCAATTGCCGAACGAACCAATCGTTCAGTGCCTTCTACCGAAACGGGTTTAATACCGTACCCAGCGGTATCCGGGAAGCGTATTTTCTTGTAGCGATCGGCAAAATTATCCTTGAGCAGCGAAGCAAACTTCTGTTCGTCATCAGTGCCTTGCTGAAATTCAATGCCGGCGTAAATATCCTCCGTATTCTCCCGGAAAATCACCATGTCGGTGGTGCTAGGGTCTTTAACCGGTGAGGGAGTACCTGTGTACCAACGTACGGGACGTACACAGGCGTAGAGATCAAGCTCCTGCCGTAGGGCTACGTTCAGGGAGCGAATACCTCCGCCTACGGGGGTAGTCAGGGGGCCTTTAATACCTACCAGATATTCCCGGAAGGTATCTAAGGTCTCTTTGGGAAGCCATTCGCCCGATTTATCGTACGATTTCTGTCCAGCGTACACTTCCTTCCAGTCAATTTTTTTGCTGCCACCGTAGGCTTTCTCTACCGCGGCATCCATTACTTTTTTTGAGGCGGGCCAAATGTCTACTCCGGTGCCATCACCCTCAATGAAAGGGATAACCGGTTGGTCGGGTACTTGTAGGTTGCCATCTTGGATGGTGATTTTTTGTTCACTCATTTCTTATAGAAGATTTGTTACTAAAGGAATTAGGGCGGCAAATTTACACATTTTTGCGGTCTATCCGAACCGCTCAATTATAGCGGATTAGAAACACTCGCCAGATTTTCTGGTTCTGTCAACGAACTATCAGAAAAACCATTTATGTCAGATCAAGCTATTGCTATTTTTTGGTTTCGCCGCGACCTGCGCTTTGAAGATAATGCCGGACTATTTCATGCTCTGAAGGGCGATTTGCCGGTACTGCCGTTATTTATTTTTGACCGGAATATCCTGGATGATTTGGAAGAAAAGGCGGATGCTCGGGTGATGTTCCTACACGATACTATTACAGCCATGCACAAGCGTATACAGGACGAAGGATCGTCTATGCTGGTGAAGTACGGTAAACCTGAAGATATGTGGCGGGAGATTATCCGCGACTATCCGGTGAAGGCGGTCTACACCAACCACGATTATGAGCCTTACGCTAAGGAGCGAGACGAAGCAATTAATCAGCTACTCACGGATAATGACATTCCGTTTCGTACCTATAAAGATCAGGTGATTTTTGAGAAGGACGAGATTATGACCAACTCTGGCGGGTTTTACAAAGTATTCACTCCCTACAAACGGGCCTGGCTGGAAAAGCTGGAAGAAGGTATGCTAGAGTCATACACCTCCGGTCTGTCGTTTGAGAACTGGTATAAGACTGATCCCCTATCTATGCCTTCACTAGGTGATATGGGGTTTGAGCGGTCGGACATAGAAATTCCGCCCAACCGGATTAACGAGAATTTAATTGAGCACTACGGTGATCGACGGGATTATCCCGCGAAAGAGGCTACCTCTCGCCTTGGTATTCATTTGCGGCACGGCACTTTGAGTATTCGCAAACTAGCTCGAGAAGCCAAGGAGTTGAACGAAACCTTCTTGAATGAACTGATCTGGCGGGAATTTTATATGCAGGTGTTGTTTCACAGTCCGCAAGTGGTAAAACAAGCGTTTAAGCCTCAATACGATAATATTCCCTGGCGCGATGATGAAGACGATTTTCGGCGATGGTGTGAGGGTAAAACGGGTTACCCTATCGTGGACGCCGGGATGCGCCAACTAAACCAAACGGGTTATATGCACAACCGGGTACGGATGATTGTTGCCAGCTTTCTGACTAAGCATTTACTGATTGACTGGCGCTGGGGTGAGGCGTATTTTGCCAAAAAACTGCTGGATTATGAGTTAGCCAATAACAACGGCGGCTGGCAGTGGGCAGCGGGTAGTGGTACTGATGCCCAGCCTTACTTTCGGGTATTCAACCCTTACTCCCAAACCGACAAGTTTGATAAAGAAGAAGAGTACATCAAAAAGTGGGTACCCGAGTACGGTACCGACGACTATCCCGAACCGATGGTAGAGCATAAACAAGCTCGCGTACGCGCCATTGAAACGTATAAGAAAGCACTGAACTAGTGTGTTCGGGTGTTCAAAATTACATGAAAACATGAAAATACGAACACTTATTTACTCTACCACAATCGAGTGCTGCTGGGCAAATGGTTCTCCGGTAGTGGTAACACCTTCTACCCGTACATCGTAGGCTGTTTTTTCGTCGGAAGTATAAAATTCCACTTCGGCTTCTCCGTCTTCGTTAAACACCACGGTAGGTTCCCAGTGTAATGTAGAGCGAAAGTCGGGCTTTACGTGCTCGGGCTTCTGAGTATCGTAGCAAGGTGCGTAAAACTCACGGGTCTGATAGTAGCCGGGATGCGTGTAACTGATAATGCCCATACTTTCAGAAGCAGCGGGCATTCCGGCACCTCTTCGAGTATACACAGCAATTGCGCCTCCTGCTCCTCGACTACCAAAAATAGCTGCCGAAGGGCCTTTCAGAACATCAATATTGTACACATCATTAACGTTCAAGTTATTAATCATTTGAGCATCGGTGGGCATACCATCTAATAGATAGAATGCCTCGCCTGAGCCTCTAAATGTTCTAAATCCTCGTATAACTGCAGTTTGGTTAGGAAATACGCCAAACACCTGAACCCCTGGTACCTGTCGTAACAAATCAAAGATTGACAATGTGCCTGCTCCCCCTGGCAGGGAATCCAATATGATCCTGTTGTCTGGTTCACCATAGAGTCGATCAGCATCACGGAATGGATCATTGAAATCATCTTTGCGTCCTTTCACTTCTATCCCTTCTAGCACAATGGTTTTCTCATCAAAATTATAGGCTTCATCAATCTGGTTGATCTTCTGCTGCTGACCCAAATAATCGGCCATCATGGCTATCAAAGGCGATCGACGGGAATCGAGTTGCGGTTGAACGGAGGGAGTAGCGTGCGACTCTAAATTGATGTAGACATCTTTCTTCAACTTTTCTTTTTTACCTTTTACTCGTCGGGCCTGGACAACTAGTTCAGTCGTATCTCGGAATTGATTGTCCACGAAAGCAAACTGACCGTTTTGGTTGGTTTCTCCTTGGGTGATAAACGGTAAGCTGTCTACGACCATCATAGATACTTGTCCGCTTACGGGCTCGTCGCGATTAAGGTAACGCACCATCTGTCCTCTGATCTGGAAGCCGCGCTCTACCATATACTCTGCCGGGGCTAACGAGTCCTGTAGTACGTTTTCCCATCTGAACCGCCGCCAGCCCTGGGTGAGCATTAGGTTATCTAAAGCTTCGTAGGCTTCTTCGGTACGGTTATTCAGATAATACTGCGGTTGCTCAATCGTTCCTCGTAGGTCGGAAGTGAGCAGCAAATGGTTCACGATGGTTTCGGCTCCTTCAGGATAGATAACCCGATTAGGATTGGTGATGGTAAGCGAAGCGTGGGCCGGTAGCGGCTGTCGTTTCCTACCCGATAGTGTCAAATGAAGAGTCGCTTTCTCGCGAGTAGTGTAACTCGATTGGTCGCTATCAATCTCTAAACTGGGTAAGCCCGACGGATAGTTGGTAAAAATAAGCCGTTCGCAGCGGGGCTGCCCGGTATTATCGAAAAAGGTTAGGTGGCAAATACCGCCGGGAAACGCTGCCTTGGCTATTTCCAAAATAACATAGGACTGATCAGTTTCAACCGGAGTAGAGACAAACGCAACTCCCCGCTGATGGCCAATTAGTACTCCGCCGTCTACTCCTTCATAACTTCTACTTTGAACTATTACTTTGATCTTATCTGAAGAATAGCTGGGAGTGGCTCGCATAGTATAGCCCTGCGACTTCACATCAGGAAGGGGGAAAGTAAGCGGAATACCCTCAATCTCTACCTCAGCCCGATACACGTTACCAGTAGCAGGCTTGAGCACAAAACGTCCCATACCCAACTTATGGCTTTTAAACGTAGTTATCTCCTGCTGCCACTGGTCAATGATACGCCCCTTTATAGCTAACCCCCGGCCGTCGGGTCCGGTCGCTTTAAACCCTACCATGCTGACCAAATCACCTACCAGTTCGCCTCCCTCGGGGAAAAACTGAAGGTCGATGGGTGGCTGGCCTTGCTGGAATACAAAGCTTTCTTGTTCAACTATCGCTTCCCGGATAATATTACTTGCTAAGGCAGTGCTGTCAATACTACCTACCGGCAACGATTGACGGAAGAAATGGCTTTCATTAAAGTTACGCATCCAGTTAGTATAGGCCCGAACGGTATAGTTGCCTACCAGCAGCGTATCGCTCAGCACAAAGTCGCCGGCTGCTCCGGTTTCGGTAATTTCCAGGTCGCGGCGACTAATAATTTTTCCGCTAGGATCAATTAGTTCTACGTAGGCCAACCGACTAAGCGGTTGAGGTCGATGGGTAGTGGCATCTACCAGATAGGTTTTAAACCAGATGGTTTCACCCGTACTGTAGTAGGGTTTATCAAAGTGTAAGTAAAGCTTTTCTTGCCGGAAGGTATTGATATAAGCGGATAGCTTGCCTTCAAGCTGTTGGACCAGTGAGTCTTCGGAAGGTGGTTTCATTCCTAAAGACCCAATAATTGCACTTAATAAGGCTAGTTTAAAAAACTGATGTAGACGAAATCGATTCATTGTTGGCGAAAAAGTTATTGTCCATAATTCCTGAGTTGGTTCTCCCGCATAATCTCATCCTGCCACTGCTGATAGAGTTCGTGGAGCTCCTGTACTCGCTCCGGGTGCTCACCGGCTAGATTCGTTGACTCGGAAATATCCTGCTTTAAGTTGGAGAGAAACAAGCTATCGGCCAGCACCAAACGGTCGGGCTGCACCGGGTCGCGCGGACGACCAATTAGTTTCCAGTTGCCCTGCCGTACTGCCCACTGGCTGTTTTCACCCTGACCAGTTTGCCAGTACACTACACTATGGGGGGAGGCTACCGAACCGTCGCGGATGAGCGAAGCCAGGCTTTTTCCGTCTAGCACGGTCTGCGGTTGGCTTACTCCGCACAGATCAGCAACGGTGGGAAGCCAGTCGGTACCTACGGCTAGTTGGTCGCGAACCTCTCCTTCGGGCAGGGTACCCGGCCAGCTCACAATAGCCGGTACGCGGATACCGCCTTCAAATAAGCTGAACTTGGCTCCTCGGTACTCGCCGGCGTTACCACCCCCGAAAAAGGCCCGCTCTTCCACTGAGTGCCCGTGGTCCGACTGAAAAATAACCAGTGTATTCTCCCGTAAACCGAGTTCATCTAGTTTATTAAGCACCCGCCCAATTTTGTCATCCATGGTAGAAAGAAAAGCGGCGTATTCCCGGCGGGGCGATGGAAGATCGGAGTAGGTTTCTAGCCATTCGGGAGTACCCTGGTAAGGATAGTGAGGTACATTGATGGCCCAGTACAGAAAGAATGTGGTATCCTGGTTCTGCTCTAAGAACCGATTGGCTTCCTCCACCATTAAATCGGGAAAGAACTGACCGGGGTAGTAGACTTCCTCTCCGTTGCGCCAGAGGTCGTGCTGGTTGGGGCCACTCCAGTAGAAGAAGTGGCTGTAATTATCAATGCAACCCACCATATGACCGAAGCTGTAGTCAAAACCCTGTCCGGTTGGTTGCTTCTCGGGAATATGTCCCAGATGCCACTTGCCCACGTGACCGGTTTTGTAACCTCCTTCTTTTAGCATCTCAGCAACGGTTACTTCTTCGGTAGGCAATCCAGCTCCTTCCCGATGGTAGGGAATAGGCACGTTACCGGGTAAACCCGCTCGCAGCGGGGTACGACCAGTAAGTAAGCCCGCCCGAGAAGGAGAGCAAACCGGAGCGGCGGAATAAAACTGGGTAAACCGAACTCCCGAAGCCGCTAGCGCATCCATATGTGGGGTTTGCAGATCGTCCGACCCGTAGCAATTCATATCCAGCGAGCCCTGATCGTCAGTAAAAATGAGTAATACGTTTGGTCGGGGTTGGTTTTGAGCATTGATTGCGGTGGTAGAGACTAATAAGCCTACCAAAAAAATAGGTAATAAACGAGGCATAGCGTTGTGTAAAATAATATGGCTGCTATCTGCAATATACATTTTCTCCTCCAAATGACCCAGAGTTCACCTGGAGCGATTCGGCATTTGAAATGAAAATAATAATACCGATGTTTAGTTGATAAACTTCCTTGTGGACTCAACTAACTGTTTATATCCTGAAATTCAGTTACTAGATAAAATAGTATTCATCAGTTGCTTTACAGTTTTTTCCCAGTGATTTTTGTAGAGGCCAGCATGGCTAAATCTTATCAATATGAGCTTGCATGAATATTTCTGAGTGGATTGCTGAAAACTGGCTGATCAGCCAGCCGGTCCAGCTAAAAATCCTATACTCCGTATTGGTCATTTTAGGGTTATGGCTGTTCCGGTTCTTCGGACTCAAACTGATCTTTAAAGGCGTTAAAAATCCTAAAGACCGCTACTATTGGCGCAATGGGATAAAGAATGTTACTAACGTACTGCTGCTGGTGATTATTGGGTCTATCTGGGTAGAGAGTGTAGGGTCGCTGGCTACCTTCTTTGGCCTAGTGGGGGCCGGTTTGGCCATTGCTCTACAGAACCCTATTGCTAACATTGCTGGCTGGTTATTTATCATCATCCGTCGCCCTTTTGAAGTAGGCGATCGTATCCAGATTGGCAAGCACGCTGGTGATGTGATCGACATTCGCTTTTACCAGTTTACCATTAATGAGATCGGAAACTGGGTGGATGCCGATCAGAGCACAGGGCGTATTATTCATATCCCCAACGGAACGGTATTTAGGGAGCCGCAGGCTAGCTTTACTCAGGGGTTTAACCATATCTGGAACGAAATACCAGTGCGGGTAACCTTTGAGAGCAATTGGCAGCACGCCAAGACCATTCTGGAAGAGATTGTTAACAAGCACGCTGAACCGCTCACCCGCTCAGCGGCCAAACGGCTAATGGATGCCTCTAAGCAGTATCTGATCTTCTATACCAATCTAACGCCCATTGTCTACACCCGGGTGATCGAAAACGGAGTATCGCTCACTATTCGTTACCTCTGTGACCCGCGCAAGCGGCGAACTACGGAACATAAAATATGGGAAGATATTCTCACTACCTTTGGTCAGCAGGAAGATATTGATTTTGCCTACCCCACCCAGCGTATCTACTACAATGCCCGGGAGGGTAAAGCCGAAACCCGCCGTAATACTGGAGTATTCGGGCAGGATCGGGAATTGTAACCTGGTGGGGTGAATAGAATCCCTCTGCTAAAGCGAACCCAGTTACTGCCTTTTACCGTTTAAGTACCAATTAGCTTTGCCTTCAGGTAAGATTTACTACTTGTGTACTAAGTATGTTAAGTAACCGGACTTTTACAATTACAATTTCGTGGCTGGGTAGCACCGCTCTCATAGGTTTAATGGCTAGCTTATTCACCCGTTGCGATCAGGCTCGTTCGGAGCGGATGGATGATCCGATACGCCCTCAACTGATCAAAGGCATTAACTTGGAAGGTCCTCGTGATCCCTTTGCACCTCACGAACTGGGACCAATCGATTCACTGGGGTTTAACTGGGTGTCGCTGGTACCCTACGCCTTCAGTATTCCGGGCGAAACCTTTGTGCGCTGGCAGGCCGAGAAAAAATACTACTACTGGGGCGAAAGTATCACTGGTATTGCCCATTGTATTGAAATGGCACACGCTAAGGGAATGAAGGTGATGGTGAAACCTCACCTCTGGGTAAAAAACCAGGGCTGGCCCGGCGATTTTGATTTGAAAGACCCCGAAGCCTGGGCGGCCTGGGAAAAAGACTACCGTGATTACGTACTGGCCTTTGCTAAACTAGCCGATTCATTATCGGCCGAACTCTTTTGTGTTGGCACTGAAGTACGGCAATCGGTCAAGCAGCGTCCCGAGTTCTGGCGTTCGCTGATTCAGGATGTGCGGCAGGTGTACGGCGGCCAACTTACCTACGCGGCCAATTGGGATAATTACCACAACGTCACCTTTTGGGAAGATCTGGATTACATTGGAGTGGATGGCTACTTCCCGCTATCGAAAAAGCCCAAGCCAGACAAAGAGGAACTATTGCGAGCGTGGCGGCCGATTAAAAAGGATTTAGCGAAGTTTAGTCAGGAACGGAACCGTCTGTTGCTGTTTACCGAATATGGTTACCGTAGTATGGTTTATAGCGCAGGCGAGCACTGGAATATGAAGGAAAGCGAGCTTACCACCGACATGTGGGCGCAACGTACTGCCTACGATGCGTTCTACGAGACCTTCAATACCGAACCTTGGTACGCCGGAGGCTTCCTCTGGAAGTGGAGCGTACCTCACCAGCGGTCGGGAGGTGTGAACAACAGCCGTTTTACTCCGCAGAACAAGCCTGCCCAGGAGGTTATCTACCGCTGGAACAAAGGTAGCTTGGCTGATGAGCCATAATTCCGCCTTATTCTTTACTTTTGTGACTTTAAGAGAAATCACGTTTCCATGAAAAGTTTCTTATTAATACCTTTTGCTCTATTCGCTTTAGTCGCGTGCTCGTCTTCCGACCGCTCGTCCGCCCAAACGGCAGTAGACGATATGCCCGTAACTGAAATGGTGGCGGCTCCCGAGATAGATATTCCTGCAATAGAACTCACTGATCTGCAAGGAAATCCTATAGGTTGGGAGTCGTTAGAAGGAAAGAAGGTGTTTCTGAACTTTTGGGCCACCTGGTGCAAGCCCTGTATTGTAGAGATGCCTTCTATGCATGAGGCTGCTGAGCAACTGGGTGAGGATTTCGTATTTTTAGCAGCCTCTTACGAGGATCTGGAAAAGATCAAGAAGTTTGCCGATAAGCGGGATTTTGCTTTTCAGTTTGTACATACCAAAACCCCTATTCAGGATTTACAGATTCGTTCCCTGCCCACTACCTTCCTGATTAATTCTGAAGGCGAACTGGTAGAAACCGTTATCGGTAGCCGCGAATGGAATGAAACGGAAGCTATGGATCAACTAAAAGCCCTGAAGTAATTCAGATTGTTGTAGTGTTCATTCCAGTCACCACATACAGTTTGTTATTTCAGATAGGTTATAATACCGAGCATACGGATAGCCACTTTTATTCAATAGATGGTGATGCGAATCACCTTTCCCTAAAATAATTAATTTTGCCTGACGACGGACGGCTAAGCACCGTCTACCAAAAGGTTTAACTTTAAACTATTAACCCTTATGCCACTGCTTCAGAATAAACCATTTCTAGCTATCGCATTCACGCTTTTTCTTACCGCTTGCAGCAATTCTGCTCAGCGAGAATCTATGGAACAAGACCAACCTACTACCGAAGCTAAAGAGAAGCCTTCGGCCGAGATGCTGAGCCTGGGTCAGGTAGTTGATCAGTACCTGTTACTCAAAGATGCACTAGTTGCATCTAACGCACAAGAAGCACAGGCCAAAGCTACCAGTATGCTGGAGGTAATTGATGCTACCAATATGATGGAAGTACAGCAGAGTGCCAAGCAGATTGCGGCCGCTACTGATCTGGAAACTCAGCGGGCCTACTTCGATAGTTTGTCAATTCACGTGTACGAGCATCTGGAGGGGCAGGGCGAAGGAGAAAAAACCATTTACAAGCAGTATTGCCCGATGGCTTTCGATAATCGGGGAGCTTTCTGGCTGAGTAATGCTCAGGAAATCCGCAATCCCTACTTTGGCGATCAGATGCTGAAGTGTGGACGGGTAGAAGAGACGATTGAATACTAGCGAAAAGAAAAAATACAAAATGTGAAATGCGAAAAAGAGTAAGAAGCTCGAAATCGGAGGTCGGAAGCTATGGACTAATGGCTGTGGACTGTCAACCGTGGACTTAATAACTATTTTGTTAAATAATGTTAAAAAGTGCGTTCACTTCCGACCTAATTGAAGCCGGTTGCGATGAAGTGGGGCGAGGCTGTCTGGCTGGTCCGGTGGTGGCTGCGGCGGTGGTTTTACCCAAAAATTTTACCCACTCTCTCCTTACTGATTCCAAGCAATTATCGGCTTCACAGCGAGCGCAGTTGCAGGAAGAAATCCAGCATAGGGCTTTGGCCTGGGCAGTAGCCGAAGTAGATAACCGGCAAATTGATGAGATCAATATTTTAAACGCCTCCTTCCTTGCCATGCACCGGGCGTTAGACAAACTTACTGTGCACCCCGAACTGATTTTAGTAGACGGTAACCGCTTTCAACCCTACCCTTTTGTGCCCCACCAGTGCATTGTAAAGGGCGATAGTCACTATTTTTCCATCGCTGCTGCCTCAGTTTTAGCGAAAACTCACCGTGACGAACTTATGCAGCAATTGGCTCTTGAGCATCCGCACTACGGCTGGGAAAGCAATGTGGGTTATCCCACGCCAGCGCACCGGCAGGCTATTCAGCAGCATGGTATCACCCCGTGGCACCGGAAGAGCTTTGCGGGTTGCCAGTAGTATTTTGTGTTATGGTATTTGCGTATTATAATATTTAAGCGTTCGGCGATTGGTGTTCAAAGTTATATAAGTACCCTAACGCCGAATACATTAACGCTATAACACTACAACACAATAATACCATAACACCTAGCACTCTAACACCTAAACACCTTCGTACTCTAACACTGTTGTATGATGCATTCCGCTAAATTTTTGTACCTTGCGGGTAACTTCGGAGTAGCCAGCATGAAAGAAAAAATCGACCTTAGCAATTTGCCTAAACACATTGCCGTTATTATGGACGGCAACGGGAGGTGGGCAAAGAAACAGGGGGCGGAGCGAGTGTTTGGGCATCGTAGTGCCATTGAGGCCGTACGCGAAGTGACCGAAGGTTGTGCTGAACTAGGGGTTGGCTATCTTACGCTCTACGCTTTTTCAACCGAAAACTGGGGACGACCCCGTTTTGAGGTAGAAGCACTTATGCAATTGCTAGTCACCACAATTAGTAACGAGATTGAGACGTTAATGAAGAACAACGTTCGCTTACAATCTATTGGCGAAGTAAATCAACTACCCAACCGATGCCATAATAAACTTAAGGAAGCCATCGAACTTACCCGGGAAAATAGCGGTTTAACGTTAATACTAGCACTTAACTACAGCGGACGCTGGGAGATTACGGAAGCCGTGAAAAGGATTGCCAAGATGGCTCAGAGAGGGGAGTTAACCCTGGAAGATATTGATCAGCACACCGTTGCTAGTCAGCTAACTACCAGGGGTATACCCGATCCCGAATTACTGATTCGTACTAGCGGAGAAATGCGAATTAGTAATTTTCTGCTTTGGCAAATTGCTTATACAGAGCTATATATCACGCAGCTTCTGTGGCCCGATTTTCGCCGGGAGCATTTATACGAAGCTATTGTTGCTTACCAGCAGCGCGAACGAAGATTTGGAAAAATCAGTGAGCAAGTAAAATCGTAATGAAGTATTTAGTCACGGTCTTAATTCTACTATGCCTCCTTTCGGAGAGTGCCTTTTCTCAGATCGGCTTAGGGCGCCGTACCCAACCTACTACCCAGGAATCTATTGATTATTCTGATCCCCAGGAGTATGAGATTGCCGAAATTACCGTAGCTGGTAATAAGGGATTAGATGCCAACGCGATCATCTCATTATCTGGTCTTTCGGTGGGTGATAAAATCCGGGTACCAGGCCCAGCTGTCAGTTCGGCCATTAAGAAACTTTGGAAAAGCCGAATTTTAGGTGATGTGTCGGTAGCAGCGACCAAGATCGAAGATGGTAAGATCTCCCTGGTTATTAATCTAGCCGAAAAGCCACGGCTTAGCCGTATTGTATTGGACGGAGTAAACAGTAGCCAGGAAAGCGAGATTAATGATGACCTGAAACTGATTAAAGGGCAGATTGTGGACGCCGCCCTAATCAACCGGGCGCGGCTCACTGTAAAGAATTTCTTCGTCGATAAGGGCTATCTGAATGTAGGGGTCGATATCCAGCAGAAGCAGGATACCCTACTGAATAATGCTATTGCGTTGAATATCAATGTGGACAAAGGCGAAAAGGTAAAGATCAACCGGATCAATTTCTCCGGAAACGAGGAGTTTACCGGTAAGAAGCTGAAGGGAAAAATGAAGAGTACCAGCGAACGGGTGCGCTTCTCGCTGTTTAGAGACTGGTTTACTCGCCTATTCAATATTACCCCCAAAAAAGTTGGTAACTTTCTCACTAAGCAAGAAGAAGCTTCTTTTGACAATGTGCGTGATTATGTAAACGAACATGTCAAGCTCAATTTCTTCAACGGTTCTAAGTTTATTCGCGACGATTTTAAAGCCGATAAACAGGCCGTTATCGATTTCTATAACTCTAAGGGCTACCGCGATGCCGCCATTGTATCTGACAGTGTATATAAATCAGGACCAGATGCGGTAAGTATTGATATTAAGGTAGACGAAGGGCAGAAGTACTACTTCCGGGATATTATCTGGACTGGAAATTACGTGTACGAATCAGATGTGCTCGCCCGTGTACTGGGAATTGAAGAAGGCGACGTGTACGACATGGAAAACCTCAATAAGCGCCTGAACTTTAACCCGAATGGGGCTGATGTAAGCTCGCTCTACATGGACAATGGCTATTTGTTCTTTAACGTGAATCCAGTAGAAGTACAGATTGAAGAGGATTCTATCGATATTGAAATGCGCATCTACGAGGGTGAGCAGGCCACCATCAGCAAAATTATTATTACCGGAAACGACCGCACCAATGACCATGTAATCCGACGGGAGATTCGTACGCTACCTGGTCAGAAATTCAGCCGTAGTGATTTGATTCGTACCCAGCGCGAACTGTCGCAGTTAGGTTACTTTGATCCGGAGCAGATCGGTATCAACCCAATTCCGAACCCAGCCGATGGTACGGTAGATATTGAATACTCTTTGGTAGAGAAGCCCAGTGACCAGATTGAGCTATCCGGTGGCTGGGGTGGATTTATGGGCTTCGTGGGTACATTAGGACTAGTCTTTAATAACTTTTCCGTTAAAAACATCCCGCACTTTGATCGCTGGCGTCCGCTGCCGATTGGTGACGGGCAAAAGCTATCACTGCGGGTGCAGGCCAACGGACGATTCTTCCAGAGCTACTCCGCCACCTTCTCTGAACCCTGGCTGGGGGGTAAGCGGCCCCATAACCTAACGGTAGGTCTTTCCCGTACCGTGGTGCGAAATACCAATGCTTTCGGTGGTGGTTTTGGCGGCGGTTTCGGTGGTGGTTTCGGTGGTGGTTTCGTTGGGGGGCGTCCTGAAATTACCGGTTCGCTCATTCTTAATAACATAAGTATAGGGTTAGGTCGGCGACTTAAGTGGCCAGATGACTTCTTCACGATGAGCAACACCTTGATGTACCGAGGCTATGATTTGGATAACTATAATATAGGTATACCAGGTTTCAGTACGGGATTTTCTCATAACCTAACTCTGAACACTACCATCGCCCGAAATAGTATTGACAACCCTATGTTCCCACGGGGAGGCTCATCCATATCGCTGGAAGCAAGCTTAACGCCACCGTTTTCGTTATTCCAAGATTTGGACTACGCTTCTATGGAGCCGACCGACCGTTATCGCTGGCTGGAGTACCACCGTTGGATGTTTGATGCTAAGCATTATACCCAACTGGGTAAAAATCTAGTGCTAAACACAAATTTTCACTTCGGCTTCTTCGGGTCGTATAAAAACAATCAGATTAACACTCCATTTGAGCGCTTCTCATTGGGAGGAGCAGGCTTAGCCGGACAGAACTTTATCGTAGCCCGAGAGATTATCGGTTTGCGGGGTTACCCCGATCAGGCATTTGAGCCTAGAGACAATACCGGATCGGAAGGGGGACTTGCCTATAATAAATTCTCGGCTGAGTTGCGCTTCTTGGTTTCACCCAACCCAGCCGCTACTATCTATGTGCTAAGTTTTGTGGAAGGTGGTAACAACTTTGCCAATTTCAACAAATACAATCCGTTTGACCTGTACAAGTCAGCTGGGGTAGGAGCTCGAATCTTTATGCCCGCCTTCGGGTTGTTAGGAATTGACTGGGCTTACGGGTTTGATACCATTCCGGGTAATATTCCTGGACTTCAGTTCCGCCCTCCCGGGCCGGAATTCCACTTCCGCATTGGTCAGCAGATACGATAAATTCGCCATTTTATTCACCAAGTATGCATTCTATGGTTGATATTGTTTTCCCTTACCGCCGGGTTTTATTAATAGTTTTTGTAACTTTGTGCGCTTTATTAGCAACATCCAACGTATTTGGCCAGAAATTTGGATATATAAATACAGAGTTTGTACTAAACAAGATGCCTGAGTATCAGGAGGCACAAGCTGAGATCCAGCAATTGGCTAGCCAGTGGACGAGCGAGATTCAGGGTATGCAGCAGGAAGTAGACGATATGTACAGCGAACTGAAAGCGGAGGAGGTGCTACTAACTGCCGAAATGAGGCGTGAGCGTACGGAAGCCATCCAGGAAAAGGAACAGATGCTGAAGGAATATCAGCAGAAAGTGTTTGGCTACGAGGGATTGTACACCCTCAAGAAGCAGGAGTTGATCAAACCCATTCAGGATCAGGTGTTTGAAGCAGTGGAGAAGGTGGCGGAAGAAAACAAACTACAGATAGTATTTGACAAGTCAGGCGACTTAGTCATGATCTATACCAACCCCATTCACGATTATACCGATTTCGTGTTGGATGAACTGGAGTTGGGTGAACGAGAAGATACGGTTCGATAAATTTAATTAAGTATATAACCTATAATTAGTATGAAGAGGAGTATTTTAATGATAGGTGCAATTGCACTGATCTTTGGAGTTCAGGCTCAGGCCCAGGCTCAGAAATTTGGTTTCGTGAGCACTGAGTACGTATTGAGCCAGATGCCAGAGTCCAAATCCATTCAATCAGAACTACAAGCCTACCAGCGGCAGCTTACCAATAAAATTCAGGCTACTATGCAGGGTTTCCAAACCCAGTTGGACGCCTACCAAAAGGGAGCAGCAACCATGACTGAAGATGCCCGGGCGGCCAAAGAGCGGGAATTGCAAGAATTGCAGACGCAAATTCAGCAAGATCAGCAAGAAGCTCAAACTAACCTTCAGCGTAAAGAAGCTGAACTGTTGCAACCGGCTCTGGACAAAATTCAGGAAGCTATTAACGCGGTAGCTAAAGAAAACAGTTACACCCACGTGTTTAGTCTGGATATTGCCGGAAACCCCATTCTGCTGTACGTAGAAAACCAGGATGAAGCCGACATATCAGACTTAGTACTAAAGCAAATGGGTATCACCCCCACCGAAGCCAACTCTACCGGCTCAAACTAAGAACAACAATAGTTACATAATTTTAGCCAGACAGTAATGTAATGTCTGGCTTTTTTTATGAAAAATATCGTTGTGAGGTACTCTTAATTTTTCTAATTCAAGTTAATTGTTTTGTATCACTCACTTTATAATATATTGATAAACAATGATTTACGCATGCAAGTGCCAGTGCATAAGCGGCTCTCGCCAAACTGAGGTTAACTATCCATTTTCCACTTTCTATTTTCAATTAGTATTACTGTTTTCTCAATCGCTACCGACCATTTAGTCGTCCTTTTGACTAAATAGCATCATATATTCCGTTTATTTTTTTATTTTTAATGCTAATCTTGATGCGTAACTATATCACTCTGCCTATTACTATGAGCACCGCTATTTTTTGTTGTCAGCTGAAATTCTTGATTTCAAGGCCCAGTAACCACTGCTCTTTCAGGCAATAATCTTTTCTTAACGGACTAATTCACTAATCTTCAAAAACCTAAATCCTATGAACGAAAATGTCAACAAAAGCGCATTGTTTTACGGAAGTTGCTTTGCGCTGATCACTACTGGTTTAAGCTTCTCTATCCGGGCCGGAATTTTGCCCCAACTTGGCGAAGAATTTAGCCTTTCCGCTGAGCAATTGGGGTATATTAACGCTATGTGGTTTTTTGGCTTTCCTATTTCTATGATCATTGGAGGGCTAGTTTATCACACGTTTGGGCCTAAAAATATTATGAGAGTAGCTTTTGTTGCTCATACTTTAGGGGTTTTATTGACGGTCTTTGCGGGTGGGTATATAGAATTACTTATTTCTATGCTTTGCATTGGTATAGGTACTGGATGTACCGAAGCAGCCTGCAATCCGATGATTGCAGATATGTATTCGGGAGTCAAAATGAACAAGATGCTTAATCGGTTTCATATGTGGTTTCCTGGTGGTATCGTTCTAGGCGCCCTTATTTCTCAGTTTATCACTTCTATTGGTTTAGGTTGGCAAGCCCAGATGTGGGTCATTATGATTCCTGCTATTACTTACGCTATCCTATTCCTTGGAAAGGAATTTCCTAAATCTAAAGTGGAAGAAGCTACATCTCTTAAAGAGAACTTTAAGGCGATGCTAAACCCAGTATACATATTTCTGATTGTTTGCATGGCACTTACTGCTATTACCGAATTTGGCCCTACTCAGTGGGTAGAGGTTGTGATGGGTAGTATTGGAGCGGAATCAATGTTGATTCTAGCATGTACCGCAGGTTTAGTTACAGTGTGTCGCTTTTTTGCTGGACCAGTGGTGGCTCGTTTGGGACAGACTGGTGTTTTATTAATTGGAGCAATCTTAGCTGCCATCGGTATCTATATGTTCAGCACAGTTACTGGTCCTATCGCTTACGTAGCTGCAATTATTTATGGTTTAGGATATTGCTATTTCTGGCCGGTAATGGTAGGAGCCGTTGCTCAACGGGTGCCACTGAGTAGTGCTTTGGGGATGTCAGTTCTAGGAGCAGTAGGTATGTTTTCTTCAGGAATTTTTCAACCAATCATCGGTGGATGGATCGACAGTGCCCGTGCAACAAATATCGCCGAAGGACTGGCTGGCGATGCTCTAGAACTAGCCACTGGCCAAGACACTCTGGAGAAAATGATCGCCTTCCCAGCCATACTTATTGTACTGTTTGCTATCTTCTTCTTCTGGCAGAAAAACAATAAGGCAGATAAGGAATACGAAGAACCCGAAGTGATGGCGGAGTACTGATACTCAGTCTTATCATCGATGAGAGGGAAGTCTTAGAAAAAGACTTCCCTTTTTATTATGTCTGATATTCTAACTTTTGCCATCTAACTACTAAAAAGACTTAAAACCAAAAGTAAGTATAGTTAGTTGTTGACCTTCGGTAAAAAATTTCGTTAGTTCGTCAATAATATTTTAAAAAATAGTAAAATATTACATACATTTAAGGTCAATTATGGAAAAATGCTAGTAGTACCTGCTACTTCAAAGTGATGCATAAAGCAATAAACAACAATATTCAAAACTTTTTCAATCAAACTTTAACGTAAACCTAACAAGTATGAGAATTTCTACGCATGTCAAATGCTGGTGTCTCTTCTTACTAAGCTTAACGCTTAGCATAGGAGGGTACGCTCAAGACAAAACTGTCTCGGGTACGGTAACCGACGGTGAAAACAATGATGTTTTACCGGGGGTAAACGTACTAATTAAAGGTACTACTCAAGGTACTGTAACCGACATGAACGGTGAATATCGCCTGACCGTGCCAGGTAGCGATGCAGTAATTGTCTTTACTTCTATTGGTTATACTGCTGAAGAAGTAACAGTAGGCAACCAAAGTACCATTAACCTGACAATGTTGGCTGACATTCAGTCCCTATCTGAAATTGTAGTAACCGGATATTCTACCGAAGATCGCCGGGAAGTAACCGGTGCGGTAGGTACGGTAGAGCCGGAAGAATTAGTGGCGATACCTTCGGGTAATGTAGAGCTGCAGTTACAAGGCCGTGTGGGTGGTGTAACGGTAATTACCAATGGCCAACCCGGTACTTCCAGTATCGTTCGGGTACGGGGGTTTGGCTCTTTCGGAGGTAACCAACCTCTCTTTATTGTTGACGGAATACCAGTAGAAGATGTTGACTTTCTACAACCAGATGATATTGAGACGACTACCGTACTAAAAGATGCCCCTTCGGCTTCAATCTATGGTGCTCGAGCTGCTAACGGTGTCATTGTTTATACTACTAAGAAAGGAAGCCGGGGCGGCAAAATGAAAGTTTCCTACGATGGAGTTTTTGGAGTAACCGTGCCCGGTACAGTTGATAACATCCTAAGCCCTCAAGAGGAAGCCGACATGACCTGGCGGGCTATCAGCAATACTGCACGTCAATTGGGTGAAACTCCTGTTTTTGATCATCCTCAATACGGAAGTGGTGACACTCCAGTATTGCCTGACTATCTGTTAGTAGGTTCTAACTCGGGCGTAGTAGGCTCTATTGATCTGGAGGCTGAGCGAGCTCTTTACAATAATGATCCTCGAAACGGCTCAGTATACTTAGTGATACCGGCTAATAAGGCAGGTACCAATTGGTATGATGCTATTACTGAGCCAGCTATTTTAAACCGCCACAACTTAGGCTTCTCGGGAGGTACCGAGAGAAGTCGTTATTACGTGGGTTTGGGTATGCAAAATCAAGGCGGAATTCTATTACACCAGCGATTTGAGCGTTATTCCATGCGTATTAATTCAGAGCATGACGTATTTGACAATTTTCGTATTGGTGAGAACATTCAAGCTACGTACATTTCCCGCCGAGGGTTGTTAGGTGCTGATGGTGGAGTAGGGGTCTCTGATGATGAAAATGATTTCACTCAGGCGATTCGTATGCCTTCTATCATACCAGTTTATGACGCTTTTGGCGGCTACGCCGGCACTCAGGCCCGAGGCTTCAATAACCCTAGAAATCCAGTGGCTGCTCGAGATCGCTCCCAGGATAATAACGGTTTTGGCTACAGCCTCATAGGTAATATATATGCTGAGTTAGATCTTTTTGAAGGTTTAACTTTACGAAGTAGTTTCGGTGGTAGTTTGGGACAAAGCTATAGTTTTTTCTATAACCGCCCGTCCTACGAGAACTCGGAAAACAACTCTACCTTTAGTTATGGTGAGAATGCTGGCTTCGGCCGAGACTGGATATTTACCAATACTGCTACCTACGAAACATCATTCGGGCCGCATAAAATTAATGCTCTGGCCGGGGTAGAAGCATTAAACACTGGCTTCTTCCGCGCTATGGGAGGAACCGGGCAAGAACCTTTCTCTCGTGACTTGAATTACATCACATTGACCAATACAATTAACCGGAATGTAGATAGCAATTATAGTCGAGGAGTGAATTTCTTCTCAATTTTCGGACAAGTTCGCTACAACTACAACGACAAGTATATGATCAACGGAGTGCTTCGTCGTGATGGATCATCCCGCTTTGGGCAAAATAATCGCTACGGTATTTTCCCTGCAGCATCGGCGGCTTGGCGTATTTCCGAAGAAGACTTCATGAGAGGAACTAGCTGGATTGATGACTTAAAAATTCGCGGAGGTTGGGGACAAATGGGTAACTCTAATAATGTAAATCCATTAAACCAGTACAGCCTTTATGCTTCTAACCTAAGTCAATCTTACTATGATATTGGTGGAACAAATGCAGCTCCCGCTGAAGGGTTTTTCCGTAGTCGTATTGGTAATCCTAATGCTCAATGGGAAACAGCAGTTACTTCCAATATAGGTTTTGATGGGGTTTTCTTCAACGGAAATTTAGAGTTAGTACTAGACGTCTGGAGAAAAGATACTGATGATATCCTTTATGCATTGGAAACTCCAGCAGTAATCGGTTTCGTAGCGAGCGCCCAGGCCGTTAATATTGCTAATATGCGTAACCAAGGAATTGATCTTGAAGTATTAACCCGCGGTAATATCACCAATGACGTAGGTTTTGAAGTAAAACTTACTGGTTCGTTCCTAAGCAATGAAATTGTAGAAATAGCCGAGGAACAGGGTGTTGATGAATTTCTTGGACCTCAATTCCGAGGGATTAGTCCGCTTCTGAATCAGGTTGGTTTCCCCATCTCTTCTTTCTACGGATATGAAGTAGTAGGCCTGTTCCAAAACGAAGCCGAAGTAGCTAACTCACCTGATCAAGACGGTAAAGGAGTAGGGCGTTTCCGTTTTGCTGACCTGGATGGCGATGGAGTGATTACCCCTGATGATCGTACCTACCTAGGCGACCCTGTACCTGACTTCACTGGGGGGCTTAATATAGTTCTGGATTATAGAAATTTTGAACTTACGGCATTCGCGCAAGCGGTAATAGGAGCTGATATCTGGAATCAGACTCGCTGGTTTACCGATTTCTACCCTTCCTTTACTGGAGCGGCTAAAGGTAAGCGGGTACTAGAGTCATTCACTTTCGAGAATGGAGGCAACACTGTTCCGATTTATGAGAATGTATCTAACTTTAGTACCAATACTCAAGCTAGTTCGTACTTTGTAGAAAGTGGTGATTATTTGCGTCTAGCTAACTTACAACTTGCTTACAATCTCCCTAGCGCCCTGCTAGATGATTGGGGTATGAGTCGGTTCCGAGTATATCTGCAAGCAACTAACTTGCTCACTATCTCTAACTACGAAGGTTTAGATCCAGGGGTAGCGGGTGATGCTGATACTGAGTTAGGTATTGATGTTGGAAATCCACCAGTACCGCGAGGATACAATATTGGGGTTAATTTGACCTTCTAACTAGAAACTAAACTTTTTGAGAGCAAAATTAATTATTATGATAGTTTTGCTCTCATCAAAAACAAATAATAAAATGAGAAACCTGTTAAGAATGACGAGAAAAGGGCTACCTATGGTACTTACTGCCGGCTTGCTCTTGGGCACAAATGCTTGTAACGATGAATTTCTGGAGGTTCCGGCTACTGGCCAGGTAGATGAGGGACAACTGCTTTCACAAGCCGGTTTGGAAGGGCAGCTTCTAGGAGCTTATGCAGCAATTGATGGAATTGGTGGTACTTGGCACGGAGGAGCTGTAAACTGGCTATGGGGAAGTATTCGTGGTGGCGATGCCAATAAAGGCACAGACGCGGGAGACTTTGCTTTAATGAATCCGGTTCAGCGATTTGAGTTAGAACCTACCAATGGGGAGGTAAATAATAAGTGGACTAACTCTTTCGAGGGGGTAGCAAGGGTGAATCGTATGTTAGCACTATTGCCTGAAGCGGAAGAGGTACCAGAAGATGTGAGAACCCGACTTGCGGCTGAAGGACGTTTCTTGCGCGGACACTTCTACTATGAATTACTGAAGAACTTTATGATGGTACCGTGGATTGATGAAACCGTAGATTACGCTGCGGGCGCTGAAGAGATTCCTAACGACACGGATATTTTCCCTAATATCGAGGCGGATTTTCAGTTTGCTATTAATAATTTACCAGAAACGCAAAGTGAACTGGGCAGAGCAAATAGTTGGGCTGCTAAGACTTATCTAGCTAAGGTCTATATGTTCCAGAATAAGCTTGCCGAAGCTAAGCCGCTGTTCGATGATATTATTGCTAATGGTGTGACTTCAAGTGGGGAGAAATACGGATTATTCCCTGATTTTGAGGAGCTATTTACTGTAGCTAATGAGAACTCAATGGAGGCAATTTTTGCTTTCCAGGCAACTGGGGGAGCACAAAATGTGGCTAACTCACTCCACGAACTGGCAATGGCTATGCCTTACAATACGGCTGCTGGGACTGAGGCTCCTAGCGATTGCTGCGGTTTTTTCCAGCCTAGCTTCGATATGGCCGCTTCGTATCGCACTACTGCTGACGGATTACCCTTATTGGATGGTTCGTACCGCGATCCAGCTAATGAGTTAAAAAACGATCAGGGAGTCTTATCTAGCGCAGCGTTTGAACCTGATCAAGGGCCCCTCGATCCTCGTCTTGATCACACCGTAGGTCGCCGAGGTATTGGTTTCCTAGATTGGGATGTTCATCCTGGGCAAGCTTGGATTCGGGATCAAAGCCACGCTGGCCCTTACACTCCTAAAAAGTATAACTTACGCAAATCTGAGTACGGTACTCGTGATGCCAGTGGTTGGACTCCAGGTTACGCAGCAACCAACTTCATGATTCTTCGCTTTGCTGATGTATTGCTGATGGCAGCTGAGGTTGAAGTAGAAATTGGTAGCTTAGAACAAGCTCGGGAATACGTGAATATGGTTCGAGCTCGAGCGGCTGATCCAGCTACGTTTACCCTGGCTCGTGACCCCAACGATCCTAGTGTAGAGATTGACGAGCCAGCGGCAAACTATGTGATCAGTACCTACGATGCTCCCTGGACTGATCAGGCAATAGCTAGGGAAGCCGTGCGCTTCGAGCGTAAGCTTGAATTGTCAATGGAAGGTAAGCGCTTTTACGACCTGCTACGTTGGGGAATTTTAGATGAATACATAAATCCTTACTTAGCGTTTGAAAACCAGTATATCCCTGCACAACTTGGGGGAGCAACTTTCCAATCTAACCAGGATGAGTTTCTACCCATCCCACAGCGTCAGATTGACTTACAAGGTGCTGATATCTTGGCCCAGAACCCTGGATTTCAATAGAACAATAATTCTATTTAAAGAAAAAGCTCTCCTTAGGAGGGCTTTTTTTATTATAACTAAAAAACTATATAACATATTAGTTAGCATTTTAGACTTGAATGCAAAAAAGTATATACCAATAGTACTTACGATGAAATATCAAGTGTTGCATACAGCAGTAGTGTGTGCTGTTTTATTACAGTTAAGTGCTTGTACATCCGAGGAAAAGACTCTTTTTCAACTGGTAGACCCTGACCAATCAAACATCCATTTTTCTAACCCTATTATCGAGAACGATACCTTTAGCATACTGAGTGAGGAATATATCTATAACGGTGGGGGAGTTGGAATCGGTGATTTTAATAATGATGGACTGTCGGATATCTACTTTACCGGAAATTCTGAAAGTAATGCTCTATACCTCAATCAAGGAGATTTTAAGTTTGAGGACATAACAGAAATTGCTCAGGTATCGGGAGAGAATCGCTGGTGTTCAGGAGTAGCTTTAGTGGATATTAACCAAGACGGTTGGTTGGATATCTACGCTTCGGCTACATTAATTAGAGATAGTACTCAGCGAAAAAATTTACTCTATATCAATCAAGGTCTTAATGAGTCTGATGTTCCCGTATTTAGTGAGGCAGCTGAAGACTACGGTATCGCTGATACCGGACATACCACTCAGGCCACATTTTTTGATTATGATTTAGACGGTGATTTGGATTTATACCTACTTACGAATACAATTAAAAATCGACTTCCTACCATTTATCGGGAGAAAATGACCGATGGCTCGGCTCCTAATAACGATCGCTTATATCGGAATGATGGAGGCTACTTTGTCAATGTTTCTCAGGAGGCTGGTATTACCATCGAGGGGTTTGGCTTAGGGATAACAGTTTCAGATATTAATCTGGATGGTTGGCCAGATATTTACATCACTAACGATTACTTATCTAATGATCTGCTTTACATCAATAACCAGGACGGAACCTTTACGAATGAAGTAGCTAAGTACCTTCGTCATCAGAGCTTTTCCGCGATGGGTTCCGATGTGGTAGATTTTAATAACGACGGACTGGTCGATATTGTCGCGTTGGACATGCTGCCCGAAAATAACCTACGTCAGAAGCAGATGCTAGGGCCTAGTAATTATACCACCTACATCAATAATGATCGTTACGGGTTTGAGTATCAGTATGTGCGCAATACCCTACAACTTAATCAGGGCTTCACTCCTCAAGGTCATCCGGTCTTTAGCGAGATTGGTCAGTTAGCTGGGGTGTACCAAACTGACTGGAGCTGGACGCCGCTGATGGCTGATTTCGATAATGATGGTTTCAAAGACTTAATCGTTACTAATGGCTTTCCCCGTGATGTGACCGACCGTGATTTTGCCAATTTTCAAGCAGGACCAGCCGGAGGGGTAGCTACTCCGGCCCAGATGATGGATTCGATCCCTATCGTAAAGATTACGAACTATGCTTACCGTAATAATGGTGATTTGACGTTCACCGATCAGACCGAAGCCTGGGGTATGGCCCGCCCTTCCTTCTCCAACGGGGCCGCCTACGCCGACCTGGATAACGATGGCGATCTAGACGTAGTGATCAACAATATCAACGACAGTGCTTTCGTGTACCGTAATCGGTTGTACGAGGGGCGAGCAGGGCAACATTACCTACGAATAAATCTGCAAGGAAGTCCCCAGAACCCTCAAGGAGTAGGAGCCAAGGTGCTGTTGCGCTATGGGGCTGGCCAAACCCAGTACGTAGAAAATGCGCTATATCGGGGCTATCTCTCTACAATGGAGCCCGCTCTGCATTTCGGTTTAGGTGATCAAGAACAGGTAGATTCGCTACTGGTGATCTGGCCGGATGGACGGCAGCAACTATTTCTAGATGTTTCTGTTAATCAGCAAATTACAGTAGCCTATTCGGAAGCTGAAGAGGCTGGTGGTCAGAGTATTAATCAGGAAATCGTGCCGGTTGCCTCGAGTAACTCTCCTTTGCGAGAAGCTTCATCCGAATATGGAATACGTTTTCAGCACGAAGAGCAGGACAAGATTGATTTTAACTGGCAGCGAACCCTGCCGCATAAGTTTACACAGAGTGGGCCGGGTGTTGCGGTAGGTGATGTGAATGGAGATGGCCGAGATGACTTCTACGTGGCTGGATCAGCTGGTAAACTGGGGCAGTTCTACTTACAGAGTGCCGACGGAAATTTCAACCAGTCAACAGGCTTGCTGGTTAATCCGGATTCGTTGAGTGAAGAGCTGGGTGTACTTTTATTTGATGCGGATGGTGACGGTGACCGCGATTTATATACTGTCAGCGGTAGTTACGAATTTCAACCGGATGGGGAAGAACTACAGGATCATTTTTACCGCAATAATGGTCGGGGACAATTTGTGCTGGATGAGGCGGCACTACCTGAACTGCGTTCCAGTGGTTCTTGCGTATAAGCGGCTGACTTCGATCAGGATGGCGATCTGGACCTGTTTGTGGGTGGGCGGGTTATTCCGGGTAGCTATCCGGCTCCACCTGCCAGTTATCTGCTGCGTAACGATGGGGAGCAATTCACCAATGTAACCGCTGAGGTACTACCCATACTTGATACATTGGGTCTAGTCACTGATGCTCTGTGGACTGATGTAGATAACGACGGCTGGGTTGATTTACTGGTGGTAGGCGAGTGGATGCCGCTTACCTTATTCCGAAACAATGAAGGCTCGTTTGAGAACATTACCGTTAGTACTGGCATTGCCAACAAAGTTGGTTGGTGGAACAGTCTGACTGCCGGAGATTTTGACCAGGACGGTGATACGGACTATGTAGCTGGTAACCTAGGATTAAATACTAACTACCGTGGTACCGAAGAGTATCCGTTGAGCATATACGCGCACGATTTTGATGATAACGGAAGCCTCGATCCGGTAATCGTCACCTATAAAAAAGATGAGTCGGGACAGTTAGCTCCGTTCCCGGTACACTCTAAAGATGACATTACCTCTCAGTACCTGCCTGTCCGCCAGAAGTTTCCTACCTACGAAAAGTACGGACTGGCTACTATCCAGGCCGTTTTTCCGGAGGAAGAACTCATGGCGGGTTTTGCCTATCACGCTACCCATATGGCGAGCAGTTATATAGAAAATTTAGGCAACGGAAAGCTGGCTATTCATCCTCTACCTACCGAGGCGCAATTCGCACCCCTGTACGGAATGCTGTCCGAAGATATAGATCAGGATGGAAAACTGGATGTTTTGGCTGTAGGTAATAGCTACGCTACTGAGATTGCTACCGGTCGTTACGATGCTCTCAACGGACTCTACTTGCAAGGCGATGGTACCGGTAAGTTTAAAGCAAAATCTATTGCTGAAAGTGGTTGGTACGTACCCGGCGATGCTAAAGGGTTGGCTAAATTGCGAGGTGTAAAAGGAGAAAGCATCTTTCTAGCTACTCAGAATCAAGATAGCCTTAAAGTATATACTACCCAGCCGAATGCTCTTTCTGTCCAGGTAATTTCACTGGAACCGCAAGATAGCTGGGCCGAAGTTAAACTGGCGGACGGTACCGTACTAAAGCAGGAGTTTTATTACGGGTCTACCTATCTTTCCCAGTCTACCCGCCGGATTACTTTTCCAGCTACTGCACTTAGCGTAACTATTTACGATTTTCAGGGAAATAGCCGAACGATTAATTTAGAGGTTACCGGATGATGCGAATTTGGCTGGTAGTGGGGTTGAGCTGGTTGTGGTGGGGATGCGAGCGTCAGGAGCAACCTGCTGTTTTTGAGCCATTAGCGCAGGTTTCGCCCGTTTTTCCGTCCCCCGATAGTGCCGCCCAGCGGGGTGCCGTCCAGCGGGGTGCCGCCCAGTTATCGGGTGAGCAGTTGGCATATCGCTATTGCCAGTCTTGCCACACTTTTCCTTCCCCTGATTTGCTGCCCAAAGCCATCTGGACGGAGAGCGTATTACCCCGCATGGGCCACTGGTTGGGTATCCGAGGCAGTGCCCAGGAGCCTTACCGGGGCATGTCCATGTACGATGATTATATCGTCAGGAAAGCCGGGATATTTCCCGATGAACCGAAGATGTCAGCCGAAGCCTGGGAAAGCCTAGTAGCCTACTACAAACAACAAGCTCCCGATAGTCTAGTGCTAGCAACTACCGAAGTAGATACTACGCTTTCGCAGTTCCAAGTTCACTTGGTCCGGCTGCAAAATCAATCGCTCCCTAATACCACCCTTACGCGTTTTGATACTGTTACCAACCACCTCTGGATTGGTGATGCCCGAGGAAAATTATACCAACTAAATCAGCAGAATACCATTCTAGACTCAGCATCACTAGACAGCCCCCCAGCTGATATCCGAATTCAGAGTAACGAGTCGTATCAGGTACTCACCATGGGCATTATGAACCCTTCGGATCAGGCCTTGGGCAAACTCTGGCAGAAGAATGCTACGGATAGTTTAAAGCCCTTACTTTCGGATGATCTCAGGCGACCGGTTCAGTTCATGTCTACCGGTTTGGGTAGTAATAGGAGAGAGGGGTGGTTCGTAGCTGAGTTTGGACATTTTCTAGGGCAGTTAGCCTACTTTGAACGGACGAAAGACAACATGATGCGCAAGCAGATTCTGACCGATAGCCCCGGTACCCGCAAGGTGGAGGTGGCCGACGTAGATCAGGATGGTTTGCTGGACGTCACCGCTCAGATTACTCAGGGTGACGAGCGAATTGTCACCTGGTTTAACCGAGGGAATGATTGGTACCAGCCGAAGGTATTGCTTCGCTTCCCGCCAGTATACGGTTCCAGCTACTTTGAATTGGTTGACTTTAATCAGGATGGGCGGCCGGATATTTTGTATACCAACGGTGATAATGCTGATTACTCCCCGGTGTTTAAACCCTACCACGGTATCCGCATCTTTTTACAGCAAGCCGAGGGCAGCTTTCAGGAAAGCTACTTTTTTCCGATGCCTGGTGCTTCTAAAGCCCTAGCTCGCGATTTTGATCAAGATGGTGACCTGGACATTGCCGCTATTTCTTTCTTCCCCGATTTTGAGCAAACTCCCGAACGCGGCTTTCTGTACCTGGAGAATCAATCTACCGGCACTACGTTAGGTTTTTCAGTCAGTACCTTTACTGAAGCTGCCCACGGCCACTGGCTAACGATGGACACCGGCGATACTGATCAGGATGGCGATCTGGATATTATTCTAGGCTCATTCATTCTCCCGCCGGTACAAGCTCCCACTCAGTTAAGAACCTACTGGGCGCGAGAAGGGCCAAACTATATGATTTTGGAGAACAATTCCGGCAAGTGAAATAGTACGAGTCAGTAGACACTACTGAATTGCTTGGTATTCAAAAATAAACTTAACCGCAATAGAACCTTCTCCTACGGCCGACGCTACCCGTTTAACCGACCCACTGCGTACATCTCCCACAGCGAAAACTCCCGGCATACTGGTTTCCAGTAAGAAAGGATCACGGGCATCAATCTTCCAATTGTTAGCTTGCTTCAACGCATTTCCGGTCAGTATAAATCCCCGGTCATCCAACGCGATTACATCTTGCAACCATTGGGTATGCGGATCAGCTCCAATAAAAGTAAACAGGGCTTTAATGGGGAGTTCATGTTTTTCTTGAGTTTGATTGTTCTGGATGACTACCTGCTCCAAAGATCTCTCTCCAACTAACCCAACTACTTCGGTATGAGATAATACAGTGATATTTTCGGTACGCTCAATACGGTCGATGAGGTAGCGCGACATACTACTGGCTAAGATTTCTCGGCGGATGACGATGTATACTTGTTTAGCATGACCGGCCAATAAGTTAGCGGCTTGTCCGGCTGAATTGCCTCCGCCTACCACCATCACCGGCTCGTTATAGCATAACTGGGCTTCCGTCTGGGTAGCAGCGTAATAGATACCCTGACCTTCATACTTGGCTAGATTAGCTACCGGTAATTTACGATAACGGGCCCCGGTAGCGATAATAACGTTCCGCGAGGTTACTTCCTCTCCATCTGCTAGTTGGATAATATAATGTCCGGCCTCTTCCCATAATTGGGTAGCCGCCCGTGAAACTACAATACGGGCCCCAAACTTCTGCGCTTGTACCACCGCCCGGTTAGCTAATTCAGCTCCGGAAAGTCCGGCTGGAAAACCCAGGTAATTTTCAATCTTAGACGAAGTGCCTGCCTGCCCTCCCGTAGATACCGCCTCCAACGTCAGGGTAGAAAGCCCTTCCGAAGCTCCGTAGACCGAGGCCGCCAATCCACCGGGACCAGCTCCAATGACGATCAAGTCTACCGTTTCTCCGGATGTAATCACTCGATTTAGCCCTAATCGACGCGTAAGGTCGCTGTCCGAAGGATTCCTGAGTACCTCCTTGCCCTGCCAGATAACGATGGGTGTATCCTGAGGAGCAACCTGAAATGCTGTCAATAGAGATTCGGCTTGCGTATCCCGTTCTACATCAATCCACTGATGGGGCAACTGGTTGCGGGCAGCAAAGGCTCGTAGTCGTTGGGTATCGCTAGAAAAGCGTGAACCGACAATCTTCAGCGCTGAGGTAGCCGCATTATCTTGTAGAATCTCCCGGCGCATAAGAAATGCGTTGAGCACCAATTCACTGAGCTCAGGATTAGTAGCAATAATCTCGCGTAGCTTTTCCGAAGAAATTTTGAGTACACTACCCGCTTGCTGTACCCGGGCCGTAAGAAAAGCAGTCTGTCCGGTTAGTAGACTAATTTCACCCAGAAACTGCCCGGCAGTACGCACCGCTAATAACTCAGGATTCGTATCTGCGTTACTAAGGATTTCCAGCGCACCAGTAATAATCACAAACCAATCATAATCCTTATCACCTACCTGAAAGAGAATATCGCCTATCTGGGTAGATTGCACTTCGCCGTAGCGTTGCAACTGTTCAATCTGCGAAGGTGATAGGGTAGGAAATGCAATGCTCTCGTCAATCGTGCTCATCAATGTTTTTTGGTAAAAAGTTAATCATCCCGGAGTATGTCGGCGGGGTTACGGAGTGCTTGTTCTACGGACTGCCCACCAATGGTCAGAATGGATAGTCCTAACAAAAGTAGTAATGGAAGGGCGAACATCCACCACTGCCATTCGGTGTGGTAGGCATAGTCTTGTAGCCACTCATTAAGTAGCAAATACGTGAGAGGAGCGGCGAAGAGAAATCCTAAGCAAGCTAGAGATAATAGTCCTTTCATCAGCAAAAAAGTCAAATGAGCTAACGGTGCCCCCAGCACTTTGCGAATAATAATCTCTTTGGTTCTACGGGAAATCACAAAGATAGATAATCCAAATAAGCCCATTAGAGCAATTCCCAAACATAACAGCATGAATAGGGATGAGACTCGGAAGAATTGCTGCTCATCGTGGTACTGCCGATGATAGAAATCGTCTAGGAAAAAATAGTCGAAGGGACTGTTAGGAAACACCTCGTTCCACTGGGTTTGTATGGTGGTTTTAGATTGCTCAATATCCTTTTCAGGAATCTTCACCACTAAGTAGTCCAACGCTCGGGGTAGTAACTCGTAAAAGGTAGGCTTGATAGCCTGTTGCAAGGATTCTTGATGGAAATCTTGTAATACCCCAACAATCAGCTTTTGGCTATCATCATCAAAGGTCAGGTGCTTTCCTACTGCCTCTTCAGCACTGGAAAAGCCTAAGGTACGTATTGCTGATTCATTGAGCAGCACCGTATTAAACTGATCGGTAGTATAACGCTCGGAGAAATTTCGTCCGGCCAGCACGGTCGCTTCAAAAACTTCGACAAACTGATCGTCAATACCTTGCATATGCAAGAAATGAACTTCATCCGGTGAGCTCCCCTCCCGCCGAAACCCTTCGGTCCCCCACACCAGTTCGCTTCCCGGTACGTGCGATACTGAGGCTACTTGCATAGAGGAAAATGATGCCAGCTTTTCTTCCAAAAGATGGGTCAATCGGCTATACTCTGAATCAATAACATAGCTTCTATGTTCTTCTGACCATTCCTCTTTTTCCATACTAGGGGCTTTGATGGTAACTAGTTGCTCAACATCAATGCCTAAATCACGCTTATGCATGAACTTCAACTGTTGGTAGATCAGCAGCACCGTGATCATTACGAAGGTAGTAGCTACAAACTGAAAGGTAATCAGCCCCTTCCGTAAGAAAAGAGGCCCTGAAACTTGGGTCTGGCCTTTGATGGCTTGGCTAGGATTTACCGAAGACAGCAGTAGGGAAGGATAGAGCGCTAATGCTACTACGGTAATCAACAACACACTCACTAGGGCTATCCAAAACATACTATCGGTATAGAGATGTGCCCAAGACAATGGTTTACCGGAAAGCTCAGCTAAGAACGGAAGAAGAAGAATACTTAGCCCAATTGCTAAGCTAATACAGATAAAACTATATAAACTGGCTTCGGCGATAAACTGCTGAACTAAGCGGCTTTGATTGGTACCTAGTATTTTCCGAATGCCTACTTCCTTTATCCGGCCTAAGGCTTGGGCAGTGTAGATATTTACTGAATTGATAATGGCTACCGTAGGTACGATAAATCCGATGATAATGAGTAGTAATAACAACTGATAACTCCCGTTAGGTACGATCTCTTCCTGAAGATTTGAGTGCAAATGAATACTAATGAGTGGCTGGAGATTTAATAGAGTGTTTACTTGCTTATCAATCTCTCCT
>CAKZYJ010000456.1 GCA_937884755.1 uncultured Flammeovirgaceae bacterium | reverse complement strand
GAATCAGGGGTAGGTGTACTATCTACTCGATCATTATAATCGATAATATTTTTTATAAGGAGTGAACTGCTTTCCGCTCTACCCTCAGGTAGACCACCCTCTACTTTTTGAGGAATAGGGTCTACTGAATCAGGGGGTGTGCTTCCCCTTGTGAGTAGATCACCTTGGACAAAAATTTTGCGTTGATTACCGGCTTGAATCTCTATTTTTAGATAGCCATACTTTCGCAACTGTTGTATCCAGCGCGAGACGACTTTGGCTTTCACCCCGTAGAGGGAAGCTAGGTAGTGGTTACTTGCCCAGCAGTAGCCTTGTTGGTCACAGAGGGCCTTGATATCACCGTAAAGTAAGCGGGCGTAGGGCGACAACCTGGCATCAAAGCGCACTGTTGCTGGTAGGTTGGTTTGATAAGTCGGGTGTTTCATAGGATAGCATTTTAGTTTAATAATGAGTTCAAGTGATATTCCATGACTGTAATGACAATATTGCTGTTACCACAAGGGCGTTTATCAATAACCTGAAGGTGTTACCTGCTTATTAGCATGCATATAGAAGCTATATTGCTTACCTGTTTCCCTCGTAAAGAAAAATACATCTTTTGATAGCAAGAGATCATTTTAGGAGCATATTGATGCAACAGAAAATATGGAAGCGATGGAGCTTCATAGCAAAAGTACATCAATACACCTGGTCAACGGCTATCTTCCAGGGGAAAATTTCTTCCTATTTTTGGTATGAAAATGAACGTTTTATTCATTTTAGTGCAAATTAGCAGGCTTTGTTGCTACCGATATGAAATGACCTACTCAAAACGAACTAAAACCCACTATTGTAAATGACAATTTTTCGTCAAGTTTTTAGCTCTACCGCAGTTGGCCTTTCCCCCACAAGAAAAAACATAGGTGGGTAATCCACCACCGCTGCCAGCCTTCCCCCACAAAGGTACTGCAACCAACCGAGTCAAACGGTCAAGGGCGGACGAAGAATGAGGCCGGCTTATGCTTCCCTTGAGGGTTTGAAACGAGGTGGGTTAACTTGGCAAGGATGGAAGGTGATGGATTTGACGTGGTGGCTATCAGAGATTTGGGTTGCTCCACATCTGTTTTACCCCCAATTATAGCCTGCTTAACAGAATAATAGCTCAACATCAAAAGCTATTCTCTATCTATTCTTCTTTTTTAAGAGGTGTTGCTTTTGGGAAAAAGTTTTTATGGATGGTATCAAGCGAGGAACCAAGCATTGGTATCGCAAGTAATCTCTTCCGAACTCCCGTAATAAGTCTTTCTCCTCGTAAATAATACCAACTAAAATATAAAGCGACATACCGATTGAGAAGATCAGGTGGCTCAGTGTCATGTCAGGAGTAGCCCAAAAGCCAACCAGAAACCCTAGCATCATGGGATGGCGTACGTGTTGATACAAAAAAGGAGTCTTAAAAGTATGAGGTAGCATTCGGTATCCTTGTAAATGGAGCAGTACCTGTCGAACCCCAAAAAGCTCGTAGTGATCTATTAAATAAGTAGCTATTAGCATAGTAGTCCATCCAGCCACAAAAATGAGATAAACTACTATTCTGAGCCAGAAACTTTGAACCGACCAAACCAGTTCGGGTAAGGGCTGCCATTGCCATACCAAAAGTGCCAGTACTAAAACGGTTATTAACACAAAGAAGCTACGTTCTAAGAATGGCGGAATCCATTTTTCAATTCGCTTCTTGAAAGGTTGCCGGGCCATGATACTGTGCTGTAAGCCAAATAAAAGTAACAAACTGAGATTGATAACAATGCTCAAAGAAAGATTAGTAGAAGCACCACTATCAATGGATTTGGGTACGCCAAAGTTGGCTACGAAACCGATGAAATAGAACAGCATACCGTTCACCAGAATGTAGCAACCAATGCCAAAGAATAAAACAATCCACTGCCTAATCGTATAGGATCGTACGGGGTGTAACTGCTGACTCTTCATGTTATTGTCTTAAGATTTTGAGGGTTGATAGGTTTAAATGAATTTTACCAATGTTTTAAGAAGAAGCGAGGTCTTGTAGTTGGTTTTTATACTCGGAAGGTGGACAACCGTATTCGTCTTGAAAGCACCGACTGAAGTAGGACAAACTGCTGAAGCCAGTACGGTAGGCAATCTCCGAAAAGTTGCCCACATCTTGCTTAATAAGTTCAACGGCTCGCTGTAAGCGGTACGAACGTATTAACACGCTGGGGGCTTTATTAGTAATGGCTTTAATTTTTCGGTGGGTCTGGGTACGGCTCATGCCTAAGGCTTCGCTGAGGGCTTCCACGCCAAACTGCTCATCGTCCAGATGCTCCTCCAGTAGATTGTGTAACTTTTCTAGAAATACCTGCTGCTGAGAAGGAACTTTAACGTGAGAAGGCTTAAGCAATGCTTTGGAAGAAAACTTTTCCCTTAACTGCTGACGAAGATGAATCAGGTTAACAATCCGGGTTTGTAACTCCTGTGCATCAAACGGTTTTACTAAGTAATCGTCAGCCCCAGTGGTGAGGCCAGTCAGCTTATCCTGACGACTGGCTTTGGCAGTAAGTAGAATCACTGGAATATGATTCGTTTTTTCGCTGCTTTTCAGCCGTTCGCACAGATCGATACCGCTCAATTTGGGCATCATCACATCGCTGATAATTAGATCGGGTAAATGCTCTTCGGCCAAATCCCAACCCGCTTCGCCATCAGCAGCTTCCAATACTTCATAATTTTCCTCAAGCTGGCTACTAATAAATGCTCGCAAATCATGATTGTCCTCAACAATTAATAGCAAAGGTTGCTTCTCGTCGGATGCGACAATCGCCGCTGGTTCAATTATTTCTTCGTCTACTGCTGAATTTACGGTAGCTAGGTTTTCTTCTGCTGGTGCAGCTGATACAATTTCTTCGGGTTGTAGATGATCTTTTCCGAGAGGTAGTTTTAGGGTGAAAGTAGTATGCTGATCAGGAATGCTTTCGGCAATCACTTCGCCCTGGTGTAGTTCGGTAAGTTCTTTTACAATGGCTAAGCCGATCCCTGTGCCTTCATACTGCGACCGGTCGGAAGCCTGGAAAAATCGTTCAAACACATGCGGAAGCGCATCCGGCGGAATACCCGATCCAGTGTTCTGTACCTGAATAGCAAATTGAGCCTCTTCAATGCGCATAGAAACATCGATTAAACCCTGGTCAGGAGTATACTTTATGGCGTTGGCTAGCAGGTTGATGAGAATTTGCTCCATTTTCTCAGGGTCAAAATACAGCGGAGCTGGCATTATTGGAATCTCGTCTGCCACTGGCTGCTGGTTCAGGGTAAATTTGATTTGTTTCTGGTCAGCCAGCGACTGAAAGGTAGTAACTCTCTGTCGAACAAAGGCCATAATATCCTGCTGCTGGGCGGAAAGGCGGGCACTCCCTACCTCTAACCGGGATAGTTCTAACAGTTGATTGATAAGTCGGAGCAAACTGTTAGCATTACGCTGCATAATCTGGCAGTCATTTTGTAATTCTGGTGACTCAACCTTTTTCTGATGTTTTTTAAGGATACCTAGAACGATAGTTAAGGGAGTACGAAATTCATGAGAAATATTGGCAAAGAAACGAGATTTTACTTGATCAAGCTCCTGTAACTTTTCCGACTGAATAGCCAGTTGATTACGCTGCTCGGCCAACTGGGCCGTTCGCTCTTGCACGGTAGTCTCTAATCGCACTTTGTCTTTTTTCAGTTGGGATGATCGCCAAGTAACTAATCCGTACACCAGCGACACCAAGCAGAGAAAATAGGCTCCGTAAATCCATAGTTGCCGGTACCAAGGGGGAGATACCGAAAACTGCCAAAGGGTGGGTGAAGATAATGTGCCAAAGGAGTTAGCAGTTTGTACCAGCAATTCATAATCGCCTTCCCATAGGTTGGTAT
>CAKZYJ010000455.1 GCA_937884755.1 uncultured Flammeovirgaceae bacterium | reverse complement strand
ACCAAAGACTCCTGGAAGAGTTGAACCATCAACTTACCTCGACTACTACCCAGTGATTTTCTGATTCCTACTTCTTTGGATCGCTTAGCGGACTTAGCAGTAGCCAAATTCATATAGTTGATACAAGCAATTAACAAAATCATGAACCCGATTGACGCCAGAACGATAATATAATCAAAATCAGCAGCCCGGTTCCAATTGGACCAGTCTACGTCTTCGTCGAAATGAAAATTAGCCATACTGGTAAAAAAGGGATCGTGTTGACTAGCCTGATCGGCTAAATGATCCTGAATGATTTGCTCCAGCCCAGCTTCCACCTTTCGGATGTCGGCTCCGTCAACAATCCGCACGTAGCTAGATATGTAAAACCGATCCATTCCCGATAGAAATTCCGCTAGTGATACTCCAGCATTCTCCCGCAGATAGTTGTCAAATATTTCTAGAGAAAGTAAGAAGTCAGGTCGTATATGCGAGTTACCCGGATAATCTTTCATCACTCCGGTCACTTCCAGGTTGATGTATTCATCGGTGATAAAGACGTGCTTCATATCCAATTGCTTACCCATTACGTCTGTACTCCCAAACAAACGACGAGCTGCTGTTTCAGATAGTATAATGCTATTCGGGTTGGCAAAAACCTCTTCTCGGTTTCCTTGTACAAGGGGAAAATACATCACCTCGGGATAGCTTGATTCAACTAGAAAGGCTTCTCCGTCCTGGGTAAGTAGCACATTATCAGTTTCCGGGTTTCGCATGCTAAATGGGTACCCCATGGATAAGTACCGAAACACTTCCAATACTTCTGGCATTTGCTCCTTCAGCATCGGTCCCCAACCAGAAGGTGCTGCTGCAAACTTTGATTTTTCTCCCTGTTCATTGGTATACTCATCGCCTATTCCGTAAGTCTGGTAAGGAGCAGGATGCATGGTATTATAGCTCAATTCATCCTGAATGTAGATAAAAATCAATATTACCGAGGCCAGGCCTATCGATAAACCGAGGATATTTAAAAAGGCGTACCCTTTTTGTTTGGCGAATCCTCGCAATGCTACTTTGAAATAATTCTTAAGCATAGTCAGTTTATTTGGCGGTTAATCCGACGATGTTATCCAAACGCGCGATGATACCCCATCCGAAAAAGCTGTTGGCTAAACCGATGAGTATCTCGTTCTCGCCTTCCTGAAGAGGAAGATCAAAGGAAGTATTGGCCAGGGTACACCGCCCGCGAGGTTCTTTCATACTGGGGGTGCCGAAGTAGTTCTTATCAGTATGAAGTAATTGTCCGTTAATAAAAACCCAAACCTCATCACTAAACCCTAGATCGAGTCGCCTTCGTTGATCAACTTCTGACGAAACGGTAGTTTTCAGCCACGCCAAACGTCTATCTCCTTGAGGACTCATAGTCATACCAAACGCTCGGCTCAAATTCACTAAGGCCCGATGCTCAGCTGGAAGTGGGGTCCATTGGGTAGTGCTATCCGGTATACCGGGGGCCAAAACATTAATGTCTCTTCCGAATGGGAAATCGACGGGCTGGGTGACCAACCAATCTCTTAAATAGTAGGAGTCATGGGCGGTAGGGTCGTCCCCCGCCATTGCGGGTAGCCCTTCGGTTACATCGGGACGAACGATCAGATTAGCAAAGATAGCATTCCCACCGAAAGAGATACTCCCTGCCTCGGTCGCACCTTCCTAAATAGGAACGTGCAGCGCGGGAGTTTCCAGATCGTTCACGTATACCATCATCTGCCTACCGTTCACTACTAACTTCACATGATTCCAGCGATCTTGGTAGAGAGTAGCCGGTGCTTGGTAGTCATCGGTCAAATCCCACAGACTCATGCTATCTACTACCGTAGCGTACTGAAGGGTGGTTCTGCTCAGCGGATTGATCGGCCAGAACGCGCGTAAATAGAAATTTTCGGCCAGGGAGCGATCTTCGGACATACGGAAGTTAATACCTACAAAGCCGTTCTCGCTAAGCTCCGCATCAAACTCAATCGTACCATTCTCAAATGTGAAATCCTTCAGGAATAGCTGGGCTCCTCCGTTGAGTCCACGGGCGGCGGATACGGACCGATGCGTGATGAATTCTACCGATTCGGGATCAAAATCCCAGCGATCCGGTTCCATCGGAATTATATTATTGGCTACTTGGCCGAATGTTAGGGTAAATGATAATAGGGCCAGTATACAAATCGTTACTTTCTTCATGATTTAGTCAGGTTATTTTATTTTCGAGGTATGTTTGTTCATTCAAGCTAACGAAGGACAATTAGATTGGCCGTAATTTTACCTATTCAATGCTGTTCAATCTTATTCAGACGGTTGAACAACGCTCTAAAGACTATGAAGAAGTGGGTATGAAAGATCTATTGATAGAACAAATTGAAAGACGCCTGAAATGGGGCGAAAGTGCCCAATGGAGCAATAAGGATTTTCAGGAGCTAAGTGAACGTATCTTTAGTACCACCCACAAGCAACTTAGTGTTACCACGCTTAAGCGCCTGTGGGGTAGAGCCGAATCGACTACCCAGCCGAGCGTGGCAACCTTAGATATTTTATCAGAGTTTGCCGGATACAAAAACTGGCGTCACTTTCGGCAAAGCCATGAGCCAGACTTGCCCCAACATAATACCGTACCCAGCCGATGGGCTCGCCGAAGCAAACGAAGAATCGTAGGATTAATCGGGTTAATTGTATTATCCAGTTCAATCTGGTACGTCATAGATCATAGCGCCACCAAAACCAGTTCCCCACCGAGTAGCACACTACTGGATAGTATTGAGTTTTCATTTCAGAAAGTTGCCACGGGCTACCCGAATACCGTGATTTTTCGCTACGATGTAGGTGATATTCCTTACGATACCCTCTGTATTCAGCAATCCTGGGATACGAACAAGAGAATTTTTTTAAGTGAATCGCAGGGATTGGTTACCACTACCTACTACTACCCTGGTTACTTTCTAACTAAGTTGTTGGTTAACAGCCAGATCATCCAAGAGAAGGAACTGTATATTCCAACCCAGGGTTGGCAGGGTATTTTGCTGGAGAGTGCCGATGATTTTACTTATCTAAAACCTAATCAGATACAAACTGATAGTACCCTAACTGTCGCAACTGAAGTTTTACAACAAGCTGATCAAAACCCTAAATCTATACTGTATCTAGCCAACCTCTCTGATAACCCTCAGATTAGCAGTACCAATTTTAGTCTGGAAACTGAGTTCCGTCTAGCCCAGCCTACCGAAGGTAGTATTTGCCAAAATGTCCGACTTACCATCACCGGTACTAAAGAAGTTCTCGGATTTCACTTTAGTATCCCGGGCTGTGTTGGCGATCTGATTTTTATGCTAAATAAAGAAATGATTTCCGGAAAAGATCATGACCTTTCGGCCTTCGGATTAGATTTAAAGATGTGGACCAACTGTAAAGTTGATGTAAAGGATAATCTGATGGTCGTTTCACTCAACAATCAAGAAGTATTTCGGCATCAATTGGCCAGCAATATTGGCTCGATTGGCGGAGTACAATGGACGTTTGAAGGTTTGGGTGAGATCCGTCAGTTGAGGCTTCAGGATGATGTGGAAAGTCTGGATTTGATGAAGTAACCACTTGTTAATTATTTCTCTATCCCACCAATTGCGGGATTTTTTCTATCGCAAGAAAGAAAGTACGGCTACAAGTTGCGGCAAATTTGATGTTTTTTAAAATTGTCTGGATAGGTTCATCCACCCCTAATTTCCTAACTATGATTCGTAACACTACCCTTCTAGGCATCACTTACCTTTGTGTGAGTTTATTCTTTCAAACAGCTTTGTTGCAACGATTCTTTCTTTTCTAGCGATTCTTAGTTTTTAAGTT
>CAKZYJ010000454.1 GCA_937884755.1 uncultured Flammeovirgaceae bacterium | reverse complement strand
CAGCCCGTCCGCCCTGAAAGGCTAGTCCGGCTCCCAGCATGGCGGTGCTAAAGACCCGGCTCTGGAAGATTGCCGCTTGTGCGTGGCCTAGGTAGTAACTGGTTAAGTGAGGGACGAGGAAGTAGAGGATCACAATCACTAGGCTCACCAGCACAAAGTTTGTCGCCCCGAGCTCGTTAGAAAATAGCAGCCCGTTGAAGTAGAGACTGTTGAACTGGCTTACCAGCGTATCCAAGATAATAAGCGTTACCGACCAGAACTGTACCGTCAGATAACTTTGCAGCCACTTCATCGCAAGGCTATTATAGCCGGGAATTACGGACAAGCCAATCGCTAGTGGCCCTACGATATACAAAAAGCCCAGCAGTACCAAGCGGATTAGTTCAATGCCCTTACGGACGATATAGACAAACGAGCCTTCTAGCAAAGCGAGCAGCCAGTTAACCAGATCAAATTGCATCAAGCGGGTAAACAATTCGTACAACTCTTCCATATTACTGGGCAACTCCCCGTTTTGCGCCCCCGGTAGCAGCAGATTCCACATATCGGCCAGCCGTTGCATAAAGGTTCTATCGGGTCCGATAAAGTCCGCTAAGGCTTCAATGGTGGCACTGAGTACGGCCAGAAATTCGGTGTAAAATGTCAAAGCAAAGAGCAGTAACAGCCCGCGAACAATCGGAAACACATCCAGCCGAAAGCGCTGACCAAATACCAATGCCCCAAACACCTGATTGAACAGCACGATCGAGAGCAGCAGTGGAATCAGTGCTAATCCAATCGCGTGGGTCTTCACCAGCAACGCGTTTACCGCTCCTAAGAACTCCGGGGTAATGGCGACGTTATTCATTTGAGCGGTGGGCTTGGGGTGGGGAGCTGGGCGGCACCCCGCTGGGAGTCTGCTTTTTATTTTGTGCCTGATAAGCCTTCTCAGCAGCATTATTGGTTTCTACGCTATGCTTATTTACACCATGCACCCCGCTCCCAGCCCCCCGCTTGAGCGCCTTGCGCTCAACAAACTGATTCACTGCGTAGGGTAAATTCCCGTGGTAGTGGTCAATGAGCTTGCGTAGGTAGTTGCGCTCCTGGGGCTTGGACGAAAGTACCGCATCTAGGTGAGGGGATATTTCCAGTACGTAGACCCGGGCTTCTTCGCCTTGCTTGATAAATAGTTCACGGAAGGTTTTTTCTTTTCGGATGGATCGGATCAGCTCAACCTCGTGGGTCGTAAAACCCAGGTGGGTCGCTAACTCATCCACCAATCGGCTATCCTCATGCCAGAGAATGATCTTGGTAGCCGCATTCACGAGCACAGCTTCCCCCACACTGGACTGTTTGATCTCATTCAGTCCTTGGGTAATAATGTTCACTGAGCCATTATTTTTACGGATGGTACGGAACAAATCTTCGATAAATTCTTGCAGCTTACCCGAGAGCATCGCCCAAGCTTCGTCCAAGTATAGATACTTGATCTGGTCAGGGTATTTGCGAATCTGATCCAATGCTAGCTCTGTAATCAGTAGCGTGACGACTGGGTACAAGACCGGATCGCTATTGATCTTATCCAGATCAAAGCAGACCAAAGGGTGCTCGCTAATATCTAGTTCATAAGCAGCATTCAACACTTTTTTGTATTCGCCCGAAACAAAAGGCTTCAGCACAATTAGGAACTGCTCTAAATCAAAGTATTTGGTCTCTGAGCGATACTCCGCATCCTGGTTGTGCTCGGACTGGTAGCGGCGTAGAAAGTGGTAAAATGAATGCATCCCCGGAAAAGCAGTGCTTTGGTTATCGTTCAGGTACTGATAGTAGCGGGGCAGAATAAGCTTAAAGATCGCCCGTTCGGCCGGAGTCAAATCCTGGCCGTGACTGCCCGTGGATGCGGCCACCGTGGATGCGGCGCCTCCTTTCCAAATGGTACTGAGTACCGCAATCAAAAAGTTGCTCTTTTCTGAGGTTAGGCGGTAGTGTCCTTCACTACTTTTGTCCAGTAAAAACGGGTTAAAGGCCAGAGGCTTTTCAGCAGAGTACTCAAAGTAGGTTTGCTCAAAGTTTTTACCAGTTAAGGCATACATCACATTACGGTAGGTACCCCCCTTATCAATAATGATCTGCCGGGCTCCGCGTTCCAGTCGTTGGGCAATGAAGTTTCCCATGGTGTAGGACTTGCCTGAGCCCGAAGGACCGATGACCACACAGTTCTGGTTGGCCTGCTCTGTATTGAATAGGTTCACCTGTAACAGGTTACGAAAGCGGTCACAAAGGTAGTCTCCTTGTGTATCCCCGGTCACATCCTGCATCCAGTGCAGGTAGCAACTGGCAATCTTGTCGGCGGTAATTAACCATCGGTAGTGCTGAAAGCCATTGCCCGGTACACTGGCAAAAAACAGGTTCGCCGTATCATAACTTTCAATAAGAGCTTCTGCCCCGTAGAGGCCACTAATGGCGGATACGACCTGATCGATGTAGCTTTGGCGAAGCTCGTCATCATTGCTAAAGACGATCACCGATTGGTGCAGACTGACCAAGCGAGCATTCTCAGACCGAACAAAGGCCGTAAACTCATCCAGTTCCTCGGCTTTAAGCTCGTGGTCTTGGGTGGTCAACCACTCGAGTGAGTCATTGAGCTTTCGTTCAAAGTCCAGGGCTTTGAGTTCCCGCTCGGTATCTTCTACCAGTAAACACTGGGTTACAATGTGGGGAAACTGCAGCTGCTGCGACAAACCGAAAGTATAGGGACTGGTGACTTTGTAATGGTTTTTGATACTGGCAAACACTTCACTGCCTTGCCCCATCATGGTGATCACATTGGCTTTCTTTTCGCCGATCACTAATCCCGACGGGTCACTGTATACCTCCCGGTTGAGCTTAGGTGTCGTCTTCGTTCCAGAGGTAGTTCCACTACCGTCCTCATCAAAAGAAAGCTTGAGGTAGCGTATCAGCAAATCGTTTAAAGATTCTTCATCTAGTCGGGTCACCGAAACATCTTTCAGACTGTAGAGTCCTTGCACAAACTCGGTGGCGATACGTTCTGCCTCCTGGAGAAGCCTATCAATCTTACTAAAAGGATTCTTGATCGCTGACCCTGCCTGGGCAAACCCACTCGTGATAGGGTTTACTTTTTTTAGCCGGTGGCGTGATTTGCTGGGGAACGACAAGAACAAATAGCTTTCGTGCTGGAGCACCAGCCGGGCGATAAAGTGATCCAGCAGTTTGCCTTCGTAGTAGCCTCTGGATTCTCCTTCCGGGTGAAAGGCATGATCGTAGTAGATATCCGTTTTCTGGACGACGGTACCGACAGGCAGGAGCTTCAACTGTCGAGTGAGCACTTCGCTGGCCTGATGAAAGTAGCCTTCCGTCCAGGATTCTAGTGGGGCACCTTGTACTTGAAAGCCCACCGCCACCCGGCCGTCCCGGAAGATCACTTTATCATTTTCTAGGTCGAAGATGGGCAGTCTTTTCGCCATATTAGCTGACTTTTTATGTCTCTTGTGAATAGGTTTAGATAGTAACATGAATTTTTTCGGAAACCGGAGTTCGGAGACGGAAATGATTCCCCGTTGGGACCGGATTAATTTAATTGTAGAAGATGATAAACTGGATAAAATTCGGGTTAAGCAGTAAATGATTACCTTTTTAGCCAATCTTCCGAACCACCGATTCTGGCCTTCGGACTCCGTACCATTAGGTAGCGAGGTTGCCAAAATCGGTACGACAGATAGGAAAACAGTCGGCTTGGATGTTTCTTTTGGTTGAGCTGCTTAAGTAGCAAGTACGCTAGTCCGGTGGACAAGATCACACCCCAGAAGTAGTACTTGCTCATCGGGATCATAAAGTTCAGCACGATGCCAATGACAATAGCTAAGGACATCACAAATAGCAGGGCAAATAGGTCGGTCATGGGCAAGCCCAGTAGTTGGGCTTGCTTTTCAATGCTACGAAAGGTCTTCATATCAAGGGTCAAGTAAGATGTCCCCGCCCAAGAATGAGGCTAGATCGTCTACGATGAACTGGAAGCCACCGAACAGGGCAATCGCGATGACCATCCCGATCATAAACTCAATCTTGTCGGGGGCTCCGGTGAAGAACTTCATAGCCGCTTTGAAGATACCAATGCCAATCCCAATCAGAAAGGCAACGTTGAGAATGACGATGATCCAAACCCGGATACTGGAGAGGGCCGCTTCTACCTGAGCCTGCCCAAAGGAAGGGGCAACAGCAACCAGCATCAGTAGGAGCAATAGTGCGCCGGATTTAGAAGTAGTCTGTAAGGTTACCCAGCGGGGCTTACGGGTGAATAAGGAAAACAAGGAGTGTTGCATGATGATAAAAAGGTTAGTGAGAACAAGTGAATTTTAGAAAGCTATTTATACATCCCAAGCATTAGGCGAGAGACTGATATGATCCTCTTTAGGCCGGGACGGAGTTGACATCTCTTCTATATGAGAAGTGGTGCGATCTAACGGCTCAGTGCCACTCCCATCATACACCTTGACGGGGATGGCGGGATGGTTTTGATAAATCACCTTTTCTTGGCTTCGCTCTTTTGCCCACTGTCGGCATTGCCGAAGAGTTAGCAGAATCAGGCTAATCCATAGTAAGAGGGCAAGTAAACCCAACGGGGAGCTCACCCAATGTAACAGACTTTGTGTCATATTGGTCATACGGTTATCAGGCTACCGTTTGGAGTAGCATGTTTCAAGCAGTAGCCATCTGACTACTTACTGATGAATGATTGATAAGACAATATTAGTGGGTCACAAGCAGGTGGGCAATTTTCCGGGTGGAAAATAATTTCCAAAGTGAAAAACGGCTGGTTTAACTAAAATTAGTTTGATAGTTAACCATCTAAATAAATAGTATCTCATCGGCAACTTATAAGTAGTGCGCTGCGTTGTAAACAGTAAGCAGTCAATTGACTGTATTAAGTTAATCAAATGAATATGAATCAGCCTGCTATTCCATTTAGTGCCGGATCGTTATCGTATCTGAAAGATGTGCTGGCACTCTCGGCCAAAGAACGAAAGCAAGTACGTTCCACATTAGATCTGCTACCCTTGTCTAAAAATGGACTACCCATCCAAGCTCTTAAGCAGTTACAAAAGAAGTTACAGATTGGGAACCGCGCGATAAGCGCGTTAGTAGGAATGTCGGAAAGTACATTACAGCGGCGCTATCGCTCAAGTAGCCGATTATCCGAAATAGAATCTCAGACTGTCTTGCAACTGGCTGAACTCTGGTCGCAAGGCATGGAAGTTTTTGAAGATGAGAACGATT
>CAKZYJ010000453.1 GCA_937884755.1 uncultured Flammeovirgaceae bacterium | reverse complement strand
AGCCTTACCAATTCTGTTCTCGAGCCAGACTGAGGACTTAAGCACAATATACACTTTTATACACCAAAATCTAAAATGTTCATATTTTAGGTTTTTCGCCAAGTAATTTATAGTATTGCCTAAATAATATTTATAGTATAGCTATAAATCAATTGTATTGGCGGTGAACACTTCGGTGAACACCTTTATTTTCCTTAAATCCATTAACACACAAAATCATGTCCAATCTGGCTTATTACCTCCTTTTTTTTCTAGGGATGCTTGCCCTAGCTATACCATCAGGATTACTTATCAAAAGTTCCCTGAAAAGGCATCAGCGAGAATACGAAGAATTTATTCGTAACCAAATTATTCACCGCAAAAACTCCCACTCATGATACCAATCAAGCAAACATCTTTCGGGAAAGATAAAGGTAATTGTATGGCTGCTTGTGTGGCTTCTATCTTAGAAGTCTCCCTAGAAGAAATACCGGATCTGGTTACTGCTTTACCGAAGTGGCGAGAAGCCCTCAATGACTATCTCTTTACCAAAGAACTCTATTTGCTAACCGCCCGACTTGATGAGCCTAAGAAACACCTAAAAGGCTTTCATATCATTGCTGGTCAATCACCTAGACATGATTGCTTACATGCAATTGTTGGATACGCTGGTCAGCCTTATTTTGATCCGCACCCTGACAACTCTGGATTGGCAGGAAACCCCAATGATTGGGAATACGATCTTTTTTTGAAACTGTTTACTGAATAAATATCGTCTAATTCTAATCCCCATTGAAGTATGATACCCTACTCGATTCTCATTTGGGTAAACCAGAACCGTGGCAAAAAGACTCGATCAACTTGTGGCCGGGAAGCCCGGTTTAACTTTGAACTTGGCACCTATGTGCTCGCCGAGAACCGTAATATTCCCTGCACGATCGTTCAAGAACATTTCAAACCTGTTTATATCCGGCTCACCCTACACGGCAAGCCTCGGGAAGTCTCTACTCAAGTAAAAGTGCTTCCCTCTAAATGGGATAATGTGCTAAAAGAAGTAAAAGGTCGATCTAAAAAAGCAATGATCGCCAATGACGAAATCGACGAATGTAAACTAGAAATAAAGGCCATTCTCAAAGAGTTTGGTAAAAAGCATCAACCTTTCACTATGAAAGACTTCAACTATTACTATTCTGGAAAGCATCTTATTCCTCAGAAAAGACTCATGTATAGCGAGGTGTTAGCTTCTTTCAATGAAAAGAATAGACGGCTATCGTATGGTACAAAGAAAACCTACCAAGCCTACCAAAATACCATTCAGAAATACATGAAAAGTAATCTAGGAGTAGCTGATATGGATATTGAGATGATGAACACCCCTCTTTTTTATAGCAACCTGGCGACCCATTTAGCCAATAACATGGTAGATACATCGGCAAGAATCATTGCGCTACACTTCAAAGCTATCTTAGACCATGCCACGTATTTAAATGAGAATTTAGTAGTACATAAAAAGATCCAGGATTACAAGTTTTACGTTAAAACCAAGAATCCTTATCGGTACCATTCCCCTGAAGAAATAGCTCAAATAGAGGGAGAAGCTGAAAGAATAGGGATTGATATCAAAGAGAAATTATCGCTATACACCTACCTACTCCAATGTGAGATCGGTAGTGCTTGGGCAGACCTGAAAAAGCTCACTGAGGAACATATCGATCTAGATAAAGATGGCTATAAGTGGGTGAGGCATTACCGAAAGAAAAGCGTTCAGTACTATTTATCTCCGTTTTCTGCCAATGCGTTTAAATACGCACATATTCTAAGCGAATTCCGCCATTTTCGGAAAGATAGAAGAAAAAATGAAAGTTTTTTAATACCTTACCATAACTACCAGACACATAGAGACAACCTTACAACGATTGGTAGAAGGCTCAACCTATTATTGCAAACACACAGAGCCAGGCACACCGCAGGTACTTTTTGGCTTGAAAAAGGCTATAGCTTGCGAGAAGTTTCTAAGATGCTTGGACACAAAAGTATTACTACGACAGAAAAAGTATATGCTGCATTCCGTAATGAAAGCCTATACCGTAGACGTAAAAATATAGAATCACAATCAGTAATAAATGAGTCGCTTTCATTTACCCAGGGGGCTGGGAGTAAGGTTGGGTCGCCGATCGGTTGACCCTTTTACCGTACTATCGAACCTCACCCGTACTTGGCACGGTAGCCAGCAATCACTTTCCTTGCTTGCTCTAGCTCCGTCTCGAGGCGATCCACTGTTCTAGTCAGCGTGTTGATTAAAGCTGAAGTATCTGGACCTTGTCGATTATCCGGTAAGGTAAGCTTACGATCTACTCCAGTAGCAAGAGCTTCCACATTCGTGCTTACGCCTAGCTTCTCATAATAGTTAACCAAAGCACAGTAATGCTCAATGGTAAAATGGTACTTCCCGTTTTCTACCATAGATAAATGGCTACTGTTCATATTGAGCTCCTTAGCTACTTCAATCTGTCTAAGACGTAATAGTGCGCGGAGATCTTTCATGATCGTCCCGGAGGTAGACTTATCATAAATAATTGGCATATTGAAATGGTTGTTCGTGTTAATGATTCGTATAAAAGTAACTAAGACAACGAATAAACTTAAGAAAAGTTCTAAAAACACAAAAAATACTTTGTAAAATTCATAAATAAATTAAGTGTCGCATGAAAGAAAATCACACTACCACAAAGAACATTCTTGACCAAGGCGGGGATACATCTCCTCCGTTGGAACATTTTATTCCAAGTTCTAATGCAATAATAGCGATAGATCAGGTAAGGCAAGAGCTTTTTAAAATAGAGGGACTGTCAGTGCCTTTCACTTGGGATACTAATGGATTACGAATAACGATTGAAAAAAGAATATAGCAGAAGTATTACTAGCGCAGTATGCGCCTACACTACCTAAAAAGCAAGAAGTATTGAGCCGGGAGAAAATCTTCCGGTTTTTTTATGTCCAAAAATTCGAAACTATGTCTAACACCAGAGAAAAAAAGATTGCAAATTTAGTGCTGACTGATAGTGCCAGCATGATGAACTTGGCTCAGGAACTAGCGCGGTTTATCAAAGAGAATAAACTGTTTCATCACATTCAAGGAAAGTCATACGTCAACGTAGAAGGGTGGCAATTTGCTGGGGCTAGACTAAATATTTACCCCAGGGTAGAATATGTAAAAGATGTTTCCACACCGGAAGAAGTGCGCTTTGAGGCCAGGGTAGTTTTGATTGACCACAACACGGGGGAAGTAGTAGGGAGCGGTCACTCCTCATGCTCTAACAAAGAAAACGGTAAACGTAACTATCAAAAGTTTGCTATTGAATCTATGAGCCAAACTAGAGCGGTAGGTAAAGCCTTTCGATTGTTACTTGCTTGGATTATCCGGGCAGCGGGATTTGAGCCTACTCCCGCCGAAGAAATGGATTACTTACAGTCTGACAGTAAGCCTTCTCGGAAAGCAAAGAAGGACCCAATAGAGAAAACCAAAGAAAAAGCTGCTACTCCATCCCCAGAGACTAGTAAACCAGTGGCTGAGATGAGTGAAGAGGAGAAAGCCCAGCAGCCCGCCACTGTCAAGCAAAAGACTGAGTTATTACTTCTTCTCAATAATAAGCAGATTACTAGTGAAGAAAAGAACAAAATGATCGAGGGAATTAACTCCATGACTAGGGGGCGAGCTGCTAAGGCAATTGCTAAGACAAAGGGGACTATTGAACAGCGAGAAGCTAAAGCCTCCACTACAAAATCATAGTAATCAACAAAATCATAGTAATCAACAAAATCAAAGAAAATGAAATATCAAGTTAACGGATTTAACAATTTTTGCCGAGTGTTTCAACTACCTCAGTCTTACCCACAAGGCTACTGCTTTGGTGGTGGATTACCTACGACGTTTGTAATGGTAGATTGGTTTCACGCCGTAGGTGGACTACCCCAATGGGCAATTTCAGAAGAACAGTATCACCAGCTAATTGCAAATGGAGAATTGGTTGATAATGGAGACCATTCCCAAGAAGTAGATTCAGTTGAGCTACAAACCACGCTCACAAAATTCTTGAGAGATAAGGTGTATGTAACTGAGGGGGAAACGTATTTGGTTATTTGTGATTTTGGATTTGCATTCACATTCTCAAAATAAGATCCAGAGTTTTTTTTGTTTCAATATTTCATAATTACACCAAATAATTTTTGGTTATAATGAATTATATAGCGATATTGAGCCTATGAACAGTGCGGTTCAATCCTATTGCAAGGTACAGCGAGTAGGGCGCACTCCCGAAAGCTGTACTTTTTTATTTCCCCTCTTATATGGAAGATTTATTTCAACCAGACCAATTCACTGAATCAGCTAGAGAATTGCACCAACAGCTAGGAGTTAAGAAAAATTATGTGAACTGGATTCTTCAACAGTTTAACAGGCTTAACCTCAAGGTTAACTTTGATTATCAGGTAGTTAGAGAAAAGTCTCATACAAACCAAAGTAAGATTACGCATTTCTTAACTAAAGCTGTCTCACACCGAATCGCTGCTCATTCTGAAGTGAAAACAGAGGCGAATGCTAACGTTCAGGATAATATGGCCTTATCACACCTAGCTATCAATGGGAATGAGGATGCTATTATCCTGAAGGCGGTGGCGATATTACAAGATAGGGTAGCTGAGCAAAAAGCTGAAATAGAAAGGAAGAATAGTAAAATTAAAGAGCTGCAACCGAAAGCTGACACCTTTGATGCTACTATGTCCAGTAATGATCTTATTGCTATGGATGAAGTGGCAAAAGTGCTAGCCATCCCGGGCTACGGACGAAATAACTTATTCCGTTTCCTTCGAAACGAACAAATTCTTCGTGCCAACAACCATCCTTACCAAGTTTTTATTGACCGGGGATATTTCAAGGTGATCGAACGGCAATTTGAAGACCGCCAGGGCGACAGCCGGGTATACCTGAAGACAATGGTCACCCAAAAAGGGCTCCACTACATCAGGCAATACCTTAAAAACTAAACTAATGCAAACCCTAGTAGACTATTTCCTTCAACACCACGAAATCATTTTCTGTGTCATTGCTACGCTTTGGTTCTTTCGGACGATCTGGAAGATCACCGACCACAGCAACAATGACAATTATCCTTATTAACCAAATTTTCATCATGTGTAGAATACAAATCAAAACCCCGAAGATGGGAGCACGACTCGTGGCTACCCAAATGCGCTATCTAAAATCCAATGGCTGGCTGAAAGAAGGTAGTATTGGTGATCTGCTCACCAACGCCCTAATAGAGCGCATTGAGCGGGCTCCAGAAGTAGAGCTAGATAAAATAGCCCTTACCATCCCAGCCGATGAAGCTGCTGTTTCTTCTATTATGGTGGAAGCTGCCTTAAAAAAGCGAGACACCGTATTTATTGCCCACTATGCCCGGGCAGCAGAGAGGTTATTGAATGATCTCGAAAAGGCATTCAAAATGCAGATGTCTACTGAAGAGGCGATTAAAGCCTTTCTAGATGTAGAGTCATATAAAGCCCTTCCTCCCAAATTCAATATTAATCACTTATAACCCCTACTATCATGGAATATGCATTCAAAAGCGAGCTAAACGGTATAGCCTTTCGTATTAGATCCAGCGAGGTCACCATTGTTGATGAACAGAGAGCTACAATCAACACTTCTCCGCATAATCGGTTTGCCCCTCACCAAATTACCGAGCATTGGGAATCTATTGAGATGATGGAGTTTGAGTCTATCTACCTGAGCGTAGTAGAGCAGATTAAAGAGCGAGAAGAGTATATCCAGGAAGTACACCAAGCTGATTAGTGATGAAACGACTAAAACGATTCCTCACTACTGGGACGCTCTACGATATGGATGTAGTTGAGTGGGTAGGGTTAATACTTTGCTACCTTCTACTCTCTCCATTTTTCATTAGCAACTTCATCAAACATCTTCACCAATGGTGGATGATGAATAAGCGATTTCGTGAACTTAAAAGCATCCTAAACAACAAACCACATCAGTGACATTCGTCATTTTTCCTAACTAAATAATTACACTAAATCATGAATGTAAATTTAATATCTGTTACAAAAAGCTTTCTTCCTGAAATTGAAGATTTGACTGCTGAAGAGTTAATTGTATACATTGCTAGAGTTAGCAACCCCTCCAACCAACTCAACAAAGACACTTCCGAGAAGCTAATAGCATATTTAGTGAAGAATAGGCATTGGTCGCCATTTGAAATGGTTGATATGACAGTTGAAATTGTTACTAGTAGAGCCATTGCCCAGCAAATACTTCGACACCGATCTTTTTCGTTTCAGGAGTTTTCTCAACGCTATGCTAAGGTTACTGAGATTGAACCCATCCAGTTGCGTAAGCAAGCGGAGAAGAACCGCCAGAGTTCAAGCGACACATTTGATCCCACACTAGGTCATGAGGAAGAAACAGCTAGTGAAGTAATAAAAACGCACCTTGATGCCTCTCAAGAATTATACACCGTATTGATAGCGCATGGGGTAGCAAAAGAGTGTGCTAGAATGGTTCTTCCATTGTCTACACAAACACGAATCTATATGAAGGGAAGTGTCCGTAGTTGGATACACTACCTGCAAATTCGGTGCGATGAACACACACAATTAGAACATCGAGAAATCGCGAATTTGATCCGAGACATATTTAGTGAAGAGTTTCCCGCAATTAGTAATGCATTAGAGTTATGAGCGAGCAAGTAAATCACCCAGCACACTATGGCGGTGACACTCCCTACGAAGCGATTAAAGTAATAGAGGCATGGAATCTTGATTTTTGCTTGGGAAACACTGTCAAGTACATATCTCGAGCAGGTTGTAAAAACCCTGATAAAGAGATAGAAGATTTGAAAAAGGCAAAATGGTATTTAGAGAGAAAAATAAAGCAACTGGAAAATGAGCAAGAATAAATATTTCTGGCAGGGTGAGTCAGTGAAAGCTATATTTGGTTATAGCAGAGTCACCCCAAACCTAGATAAACCGCTGTACTGGTATAACTACGACTGTTTTGTTGATGACAAGGGCTACACCAGTCCTAAAGAAAAACCAGTAGCTATTATTCCCGCTATCAAGATTGAGTATGACAATGGCAGCTTTGTTATCGCCAATATGTTTGGGCAGGGTTGGCATAAGCTCGTGAACGGCGGCTGGCCAAGCCACTCTCATTACTCTTTACCCGATGAAGGTTTTCATAAGAGCAACAAATATGAATATGCGCTGAAGGAGTTTGACGAAGAAGTCTTAGCGGAGTACCGAGTCAAAGCAGATGCATGGTTCAAGAAAACCTACCCAGAGGAATATGAGAAAATGCAGCGATTCAAAAAACTTCCAAGAATAATATGAACCCAAAGGATATAATTTGTGAGGCAATTGAAAAGTATCAGCCTGTTGCTATTGCACTTCTTTTCTCAGGAGGTCACGACAGTTTGGTGTCCAGTTTTGTTTCAGCGAAGATACTCACTGATCTGGGATTAGATTTTGTCGTGTACCACGGAGATACTACAATTGGTATTCCTGAGACTCAGCAATATGTAAAGCATATCAGTAAATCATTGGGTAGATTATTTATCAGAAAACCACCCAACCGTCACGATTGGTATGACTATATCGTTGCTACTTGCGGATTCCCTGGACCCACTAAAGCCAGTCATCAGTTTATGTATCGACGGTTAAAAGAAAGAGCGTTACAGCATTTTGTAACGCATGAATGCAAAAGCAGACCGTATGCCAGGGAGAATGTCTTGCTCCTGTCAGGAGCAAGACAGCAGGAAAGTAAGATCCGGATGGGATACTCTGAACCTACCAGGAAAAACTATTCTCAGATTTGGTGTAATCCTATATTTTACTGGTCAGAAGATGAGTGTATCTTTTATATAAAGCACAATAAGCTTCCCAAAAACTCAGTGAAAGAGAAGTTGTGTATATCAGGAGAGTGCCTTTGCGGGGCTTTTGCTGGAAAAGAAGAGCCAGCAGAGATAAAACACTATTACCCTGATGTGTATGATAAGATTGATAATCTGCATCAGGTAGCAATACACAATGGCTTCCCCTGGGGTTGGAGTAGTGGGCCTGGTGAATGGAAGAAAGAGGAGGCTAAAAAATCACAGTTAAACATGTTTATGTGTGTTGGGTGCGAATCCCGGCACAATTACCAATAATTTTAATCATTGCCCCGGCCTGTCTTTGAGCAATAAGCGACGAAGTACAAGTTGGGGCACTTTTACCTGATTTTATATGACACCAATTATCACTGACTGCTCTACCATGAGCAAAGAAGACTGGTTACGCTACCGCCATGTAATGGGCTTTGGCTCAAGTGAAGCCGGCGCCCTACTGGATATCCCCGGTTCATACGGTAGCTCGTTGCAGCTCTATCTAGAAAAGATTGGCGAGAAAGAACCGTTTTCCGGAAATATTGATTCCCGGATGGGCCACTTCTCTGAACCTCACATCCTAGAACTTGCTCAGTACGTTGACCTGGACCTTATTGGGGCGAGTGTAGATGAGCAAAGCGAAGCCTGCATGCTCAATTGGGAAAACCGGGACTCACAGCGCATGATATTGAAACCAGATGCTTACTATCAGCATCCTGAGCTCCCAATCTTTTCCTCACCCGATGGAATTGATCTAGGTGAGGGTGAAATATCTCATGATGAATTAGCTCAAGGATACTTACCTACTTCATTTACTCAACCAAAAATAATCTGGGAAGCCAAGAATACAACCGGTATGGCACAGCGGGGATTTGTCTACGGTATTGCTCCTGACTACCGAGCGCAGGTGCAGCAAACCCTACTCATTACGGGGGCGAAGGTGGCCTACATCATTGCCCGATTAGACGGTCGGCGTATCCAGGTGCATAAGGAAGTGCCTGACCCTGAAGTTCATCAGATCATTCTGGATAAGTCTCAATGGTTGTGGGATAAGGTATTAGAAGGTCGTAGAATCAAAAAAGAGTACGACATCACTTCTTACTACACTACGTCCCTACATCGCTTCCCAAAGAAACAGTTAGAAGGTATGGCATTACTGCAGCAATTAGAGCCAGAACCGGATAGTGAAGCTGAGGACTACACCTTTGTCAAGGAGATGATCAAGCCTGTTCCTGATGCTATCACAAGGGCAGGGACAGAAGAAGAGTATGAGCTACTGATGAAGTACTGTTCGGCCAATAATGCAGCCAGCAACTTAAAAGCTGCTGGTGATTCGGCTAGGGCAAAGCTGCTGCTTAGTATGGGTGAAGATGTCAGAGAACTGGATTTTGAAGCCATCACTGGAGTGAAGGGAAGTTTTAAGGTGAAGGGGAACCGGCCGTATGTCAGCCCCCCACTCCGTCAGTATATTTTAGATTCAATTATTTCAAATCTTACAAAATAATATCATGGGAAAAATAGGTATAGACATCACCAAACTCACTGAAGAGGACAGAAATCAAAAAGTGGTGTACCACCCTGACTTTGGGAAAAGTGAGGAAGGGATTATCACTAGTTGGAACAGCCGGTTTGTCTTTGTGGACTACAGCAATTGTGGTAGAGGTACGGCTACCCCACCAAACAGACTTGAATTTTTAAGCAGATAATATTATGGCAGAGAACACAAAAATTCAATGGACGGATCATACTTGGAATCCCTGGACGGGCTGTAAAAAAGTCTCAAGTGGATGCAAATTCTGCTATATGTACCGAGATAAAGAACGGTATGGCTTAGACCCCACCACTGTTATTCGCTCAAAGCCGCCAACCTTCAATAAACCTCTTAACTGGAAAGAACCAGCTAAGGTATTCACGTGTAGTTGGTCGGACTTTTTTATTGAAGAAGCTGATCTTTGCCGAGATGATGCCTGGCAAATAATCAAAGACACCCCACACTTAACATATCAAATTCTCACTAAACGTCCCGAGCGGATAATAAAGAATCTGCCTTACCAAATCATTAAAACTCACATCAGTGAACCAAACACCAAACTACCCTATATTCCTTCAAATGTATGGCTAGGCGTGTCAGCGGGCAATCAAGAAGACTACGAAAAAATGTGGCTTACACTAAAGACGGTTAAGCTCACTTTAGGAGGAGTATTTTTTCTTAGCCTTGAACCTCTTACAGATCCCATCGATCTATCTAGAGCCATAACCACTATTGATGAAACAGAAGGTATACAACCTAACTGGGTGATTGTTGGAGGGGAATCAGGTAATGAAAAAGGCAAGTACCGCTATCGCAAATGTGAATTGGACTGGATCACATCTATTGTTGATCAATGCCTTATGCGAAAAATACCGGTGTTTGTAAAGCAGTTAGGCACACATTTATCCAAAGAACTAGGCTTAAAAGACCGCCACGGAGGTGATTGGAATGAGTGGCCTGGTGAGATTCAAATTAGACAATTCCCTAAAACTATCTACCAATGATGCGTAAACGAATGACTTTTATCGATAACAATGAAGCCGAACTCTCCATTGAGCGAGAAGATGACAAACTCGTATTTAGTATTGAAGAAGACGATGAGGGACTATTACCCGAGTTCTCCCCTGAAGATCTGGCTAAAATTGGTAAGTACATCATCGAGCAAGCGGATGAAATTGAAGCCCAACAAAGCAAACTAAAAGAAAATGACTAGAGAGCAGCGACCCCGAGGAAAGAAAGCCAAGGGCTGGAAACTCCCTGAAGATGGCCTTATCATTGACCGCAGCAGTAAACTAGGGAACCCGTTTAAGATTGGAGAGCCGCTTCCACCCACGTTCAGTTTTCAGGGCTATAGGTGGACAGTAAGCCACTTCTCAGACACACCTATTGGTACAATGGTTGACCGAAAACTTTCTCTACAGCTATTTGAAAAACTGCTGTTCCGAATAAAGCAGATAGACCTTCCTATGTACATAGCAATAGGTAAGAAGGTTCAGCAGTATGATAAGCTCTATTGCACGTGCCCAAAGGGAGAGAAATGTCATGGAGACACCTACATCAAACTATTTTCCAGATGAGTGAGCTTCGGGAATTGCGCGAAGAAGCAGGCTTCACTCAGAGTTGGGCTGCTGTACTATTTGGAGTGAGCAAAGACATAATATACAACTGGGAAGACGGCAGAACCCCTCCTCCTCAATACGCCATCAACTGCTTACGGGTGATGATCCAGAAAGATCGGAAGATCGATGATATGCGCTTACAGTTGCTTGCTATGCAAAGTGAGGAGACCCCTTTAATGAAGAAGGTGGAAAATGCGAAGAATCAGATAGACCAATGTATTCAACTAATTGATAATCATATAAACAAAATCACACATGCAGACAGTATTTGAAAAGATTCAAGAACTAGGATTCACCTATGACCAAAAGAAATGCGCTCAAGTAGGTAGTAAGCTCTCCGAAAAATGGATACAGATGCACGGAAAGAATCGGCCTAAGCGGAAACGCCAGGAAGAACCTGACGGCAATATCTATACCGTGAATGTTTACCCGAGAAACTTTATGATATTATTTGGAGAAGAGGCTATTAAGCAAGCGTTTAAGAAAAAGCGGAAGCGTAAACGTGTAGAGAAGGTAAATGTGAGCTATGAACCCGTAGCCCGATGAAAAGTAAAAATGGCGTACACAACGGAGAGTATTTTAGCAAGGCCGCTCTGAAGCACCGAGGCTGGACAGATAGTGCTATTAAGCGCTTCCTTCCCGAACATGATGATGAAAAGCAAAATCATGTTTACCGATCCGCTCCACCCATCAAGCTTTATTTAATTAACAGGGTCCGAGGCGTTGAGATTTCGGAAGCATTTCAAGCCTGGAAAGGAGAATCACTCAAAAGAAGGGCTTCGTCAGCAAAAGCAGTGAAAACCAAGCAAGCTTCGCTATTAGAGCGAGTCAGGAATATGAAGGTGATTGTCCAGAAGGTGCCTAATAACAAAGTAGTGAAAGATGCTGTTAATGCCTATAACATCCGAAAATCGGATAGGTATATGGTGTTTGATGGAGACTTTGCCACCGTAGATAGTGATCTAGACTTTCTAGCTAGAATCACTGTGAACTACATTCGTCACAATTTAACCGAGTATGACCGTATTTTGTATAAGTTGGCTGGGAAAACGGGTAAAGGAAAGGCTCTGAAGCTACTATGGGAAAAAGTGTTTCAAGCCATCGCCGACACCTACCCCGATTACCAGGAAGAATGCGAGTCTCAGTTGGCTATTAAATTGGGTCAGTTTGACCCCGGATAAAAATTTTTCTCAAAATATTTCGGAATTACCAATAATAATTTGGTGTAATTATATATTTTAGTGGTGTGAAGTGGCATTCACGATCTAAAATCCGAGGTATACGTAAAACATTGTACAGGGCTATTTCTACTCTGTCCGGTCGGGTCGCTCGGAACCCAATGCCACCTGGACGGATAGAGGTAAGCCCTCTTTTTTTGTCATGAGAGTAACCTACCACAAGTCAAAAGAACAAGTCCTTCATGAGCGAATGAGTCAGTGCCTATTGGGTATTGATCGCACCCGAGATAAGCTCAGGAAGCCTCAGACTACAAAGCAGTACAATCGTCTCTACCGTCGCCTGACATTCTTTGAGACACAATTCCTTTTACTAGAAACCGAACTTTCAACTTATAATAATTAAGTCTATGAACAATGCTTTTTATTTCCCCCATGAAAACACCTCTATGAACCATGAAAGCTTATTGGAATTAAGAGCGGAGTTCGGTTGGGAAGGGTACGGATTGTATTGGGCAATCCAAGAAATAATGTCACAGAATGAGGATGGCTACCTTAATAGGGGTGCCATAGGGGGGCTATCCGTCACCCTTAATGTAACCAAAGAATTTCTTGAGAGATTTATAGATTATGCCATAGAATTAAAACTTTTTGTACTAACCCCTCAAAATACATATTCGTCTAGGCGAATATATGAAAACTTAGAAAAACGCAAAAAGATGTCTGAATCAGGCAAAAAGGGAGCGGAAAATCGCTGGAAAAATGGGGGGGCTAATAGGGTCCCCATTGGGGGGGCTAATGCTAAAGGAGAGGAAAGGAAAGGAAAGGAAATAAAAAAAGAAAAACTACAAAAAGAAAAAAAGGGCGATTCCACTATCGTTTCATCTACTGAAAAAACAACAGAACCAAAAGTATTGGGATTACCGGAAGACTGGCAAGTACGGGGAATAGAACCTGAGAAAATTTTTAAAAATATCAAGGCTGTCACCTTTAACAATCCTGCATGGCAACGTTTCCACCTAAACGTTACATGGCAATCTAAGTCAGAAAATGCCGATTGGATAAGCCACAAAGATTTGGGGCAATATCTTCCTGGGCGCTGGCATGAGTATTCAGAACATCATGTTCGTTGGTACTGCGAATGGATAACTTACTTTATCAATAAAAGAACTGAAGAGGGGAAATGGCCTCATGACGTGGCCAATATGTTTTTGATTAAAAACTCAGTAGAAAACTTCTTCACCGAGAATGCTGCTGACATCCAGATATTTGGTAAAGTGATGGGTAATGGCAGATAGTACCCAGATCACCACATGGTCAGAGTCAGGTATTGACTTGAAAGGCCGAAGCAAGGGTAAGCTGAAGACGTATTGTCCAAAATGCCAAAGTTCTCGAGGGAAGAAGCCACCTTCGCTATCAGTGAATATTGACAAAGGGTTATGGAAATGCCATCGGCAAAGTTGTAACTGGAGTGGGTCACTGTTCTCCCGAAAGGATTATCGCCAGAAAGAAGCGTACACTATTCCTGAGTACAACAATACCCCACTTTCAGATGCATGGCTCAATTACTTTGTTCAGACTCGCAAAATTAGCAAAGCAACGCTATTACGCTGGCAAGTGACAGAAGAAAGCAATTGGGCTGTCTTCAATTACTTCCGAGACGGAGTACTCGTTAACAGAAAAAAAAGATCAGCAACAAAAGATATGCGTCTGGAAAGTAACGCAGAACTGATTCTGTATGGCTGGGACCTACTTTTAGAATCTCAATTTTACCGTGAAGAAAAGAGAGTGATAATCACCGAGGGAGAGATAGATGCATTGAGTTTTTATGAATCTGGGATTTATGGAGTTGTGAGTGTTCCTAATGGCGCCAACAAGAACACAAAGTACTTGGATTCTGTGATTGATGAATGGAGCAACGTTAAGCAGTTTATCTTGGCAGTAGACGAAGACGATGCTGGAGCTATTCTACTGCACGAACTTGCCCGACGACTAGGTAAGCACCGATGCGCTTATGTGAGTTATCCTGCGGGCTGCAAAGATGCTAATGAAACATTAGTGGAATATGGGTCTGAAGAAGTAAAATTACTGGTTAGCAACGCTATCCCTTTTCCAATCGATCGCGTATTAAGTGTTCCTGACTTAGAGTCACCCCTTTATGACTTATACAGAAATGGTATTGAACGAGGAATTGGCGTAGGAATAGAGAAATTTGACTCGCAACTCAGCTTTAAAACGCCTCAGTTAACTATTATCACGGGTATCCCCTCTCATGGAAAATCAGTGCTGGTAGAAAATTTATTGCTTCGCCTCATGGTAAAGCATGATAAACGTTATGCCATTTTCTCACCAGAGCATTACCCAATGGAACTACATTTACAGTGACTAGCAAAGATTTTGATTGGCCGACCGTTCTTCGGTAGCAATAAAATGACGATTAATGAGCTAAACCAGGCCACATCTTTTCTTCGGGAACGACTCCACTACATCTACCCCCAAGATGACAGTATCAGTCTGGACGAAATATTAGAAACGTCGTCTGGATTAGTGGCTAGGCATGCAATCAATGGGTTAGTCATAGATCCCTGGAATGAAATAGATCACAACTATCAGGGGCATACCGAAACCCAGTATACCGATAAGGCTTTAAGAAAAATCAAACACTTCAAAAATAAGCATGAAGTTGATGTATTTCTTATTGCCCACCCCACTAAAATCCCGAGGGAAAACGGGAAGTTTAGCAAGCCTAATTTGTATTCAGTCAACGGTAGTGCTGCTTTTTATAACAAGGCAGACAATGGTATAGTCGTCTACCGAAACTTTGATACAAATACGACTGAGGTGCTGGTTGAAAAAGTAAAGTTCAGGCACTTAGGTACAGTGGGTTCTGTGACGATGAAGTATTGTAGTCTGAATGAGCGGTTTTACGACGCGACCCGCAGTGAGGATCGGTATAATTGGCTAGAGAAGCTTCAAGAAGCTAAAAAAGTTTCGGATATAGAAAAAGCCACCCAGCAAAAAGATTACGAGTTAGGTACCTATATGCAAGCATTTGAAACAGATATTTAAAATCAATTTTTATGGAAATCACCGCAACTCTCATTGAAAAAAATGACACCCAGCACATCACCGATAAATTCTCCAAGCGGGAGTTTGTCGTAGAGTACGCTGAAAATCCCCAATATCCCGAATTCCTCAAGTTTGAGGTGGTGCAGGATAATTGCGATCTGCTAGATAATATCGCTGCAGGGCAAAACGTCACCATCCACTTCAATCTGAAAGGTAGAAAGTGGGTGGATAAGAAGTCGGGTGAGATCAAGTACTTCAACTCACTTCAGGCCTGGAAGATTGCCACCAACAACCAGGTGAACCAAGACACCCAGATGACTACGGCTACGTCGGTGCAGGGGGATGAAGAGGATGGTCTCCCCTTCTAAATTCATTATTACACGAATTACTTTTGTGTATTACTATAAATTTGCTAGGTTTGGTATGTGAGTGTTACAGACTCGGAAAATTTGGTTAGTCCCAATAAAGCCCTTAAAGACGCTGTAACCGTCGGATAGGGCTTTTCTTTTTTCACCTATGGCTAAGGAAGAAAAGCAACTTAACCTCTACCACCCTAATGAACTCAGAGGGAAAGTTGTGAAAGCTGTTTTGGCAGATTTAGAAATAGGCAAAGAGATATACATCTTCTACCCACTGCACGGATTGCTCTGTAAAGACAGAATCCGGGACATCAATGAGGAGCTAGTGGAAAGACAGGAATCAGGAAGATTATTCATCAAAAACAAAAACTCATGACCAACAGAAAACTTAATCAGATCGCTATCAACTGTGCGCATAATCAAATGGGAGAACAAGCTGATGAGGCTACCGTCACTGAGGTAAGTAAGCATATTGAGACCTTAACTGCCACCCTACCCGATCTCACCAAAGAGTATGCTTCGGTGAAGCTGGATGAAGATCAGTTACTGGAGAAGCTAGATGAAGCTAGTGAAGGGGAGGAATTGACCGCCAATAACAAAGCTTTCGCGATCAAAGCAGCGAAGTACTATCTCTATCGGCATGTCAAGTATCAGAAGGAATTACAGAAAATTCTACGAGCTGTCTGTAAGCACTTCGATAATAACCCGCAGATTTATGACCGGATAGATAAGGCTTCGTCATGAAACCCTGGTCTCTCAAAGATATTGAAAATAAAACTGGGATTTCTCAAGATCAGAAAGACCAATTAATCGGTAAAAAAATTGCTGAGGCTAAAAAGTATCAGAAGGATAAATTAGCTGTCAAGAATACATCTATAACCACTCCCTGGTACATCTTTCTCCCTTTCAATGTTCCTAGCTCTAAGAATAGTAAGCAGTGGAAAGGAAAGCATATTGGCCTAGTAGATAGTGATCTGGTGCAACGGTACCGCGAGGCTATTGTACCCCACATGCTTAGTAATAAGTTGGACTGGCTGGATATGATAAGCGAGTTACCCCCCCCCTACGTCGTTACATACAAAGTCGCCCGGTCTACTAGACAGCAGTTTGATCAGCACAATGTTATTCAAGTGATAGCGGACCTGATGGAAGAATATGGCTGGATAGATTCTGATAATGCCGATAATGTCCGCTTCTACCCTCTCCACTACTTCATCGATCGTGAAAACCCTGGAATTTACCTTATGCTATGACTACACCAATTATGTACTATGGAGGTAAGACATCACTACTGCATCATATTCTACCTATTATTCCCCGGCATAAAGTGTATACAGAAGTGTTCTTTGGTGGGGGCGCTGTCTTTTGGGCGAAGCAGCCTGTGGCCAATGAGACTATTAACGATCAGCTAGACTATGTAGTTAACTTTTACGAAGTGCTTAAGAGAAATTTTCCCGCACTCAAAAAAGAAATTGATACTACTTTACTTAGCCGAACTCACCACCGGAAAGCATTAAAGATTATCAGATCTGGCTCCATGGATACAGTACAACTTGCTTGGGCTTTTTGGATGACAGCCAATTTTTCTTTTAGCAATAAAATTGGAGGGGGAATGAAGTACTCAAACGACCAAAACACCGTCAGTCCAGACACATTAAGAAATAAAAAAGACGCTTTCACTGAATTACTCGTCAGGCGTATTGAGTCAGCCTACATTGAAAATAAAGATGCCTTGCAGGTGCTAGAAAGCAGAAACGTTGCCCATGCTTTTCACTTTATAGATCCGCCATATATGAATGCTGACCAAGGGCACTACGCAGGGTATACAGAACAACAGTTTTGTGATCTTCTTCAGTGGCTAGAGACATGTAAAGGTAAATTTCTTCTTTCCAATTACCCTTCTGATATCCTACAGGAATTCATTCAAAAAAATGGCTGGCATACTAAAGTGATTACTGCCCGAAGAAGGGCACCCAGACAAAGAATGAAAGCTAAATCTGAGGTGCTAATTGCCAATTTTCCTTTGGTTCCTGAAGGCCAGCTTTCTTTTGATCCCTTAGAGCTAAATCACTTCTCTCATGCATAACACCTACTACCGCCATATCAAGTCTCAAGGCATCTACCGAGTAGAAGGAAAGATTCTTAACAAATCTACCAACGAGCAGCTTATCCTCTACCAAAGCGTGAAAAATCATCAGTACTACGTCCGGACAGTACATGATTTTAACCAGAATTTTGTGAAGGTTCGTGTACCACTACTTGAAAAAAAAGAGAATCATGATTGAAGTATTTGCCAACTACGAAGACCTACCAAAAGAAGATGGTTGTGCTGATGTCACGATGCTACGCCCTCACGAGACCATCAAGATTGAGCGGGGAGTTCTCTGTGAACATGAGATTAATAGATTGCTTGATCGTATGGAAGCTCACGCGTAAAAGAAAGGTTTTAGGTTTTTATGTTTTGCACCAATCTGGGATAACTACGCCTACCTTTATTTTTGTAATTGCGTCAACGGGGAAGAAGACTGCTAAAAAATGGAAAAGTTAGATCATACAACAAAAGGAAATCGTCAATATTCATTTCGTAGTAGAGCTAGAAAGAAGTATGGTATGAGTGAAGCAGATTTTTATAAAAAGCGATGGAAAGCATACGAAACCATTGAGTATTATGAACCTCACATTAGGAATGTAGACGGTGAAATGGGGCAATGGATTGTCTGTCTACTAATTCAAGTTGATTTTGATAACTGCAATTTTCGTTTAGCTATTATGCCAGATGAATATGGAGACTATTATGAGGATGCTTTCTGGGCGCACTGCAATAATTGTAGAAGGCCATCACCAAAACCTAAGCTAGTAAAGTAATTACCGGGGAAGAAGGTTAAAACCTACCCCAACCCCGACATACGGACGAATCCCCTGCCCGATCACATAATGAGCACCAAATTGAGGACCTACCATCCAACGAGACAATTTCCTGTCCTGAACCTCAATCGCCGTAGCCGATAAGATTTCTACATGCGGATTATGACTCACCACCTGAACAGTAGATAATCCCCTTTTCTTCGTCGTTAAAAAACTCAAGCTATCAAATGCTGTATAGTTAATCATTAAGCTGTCATCTTGGTACTGCCCTTGCATAGATAGCCAACGGTCATAGTAGTCAAACAAGAATGGCTCCCTTCGATACACTTCTTTCAGCGAAGTTTGGTACACTGTGTCGGTTCGCTGTATTGTATCGTATTGCACTTTCACCTTCACCGCTCTACGCTCTCTAGCAGCCACCACAAGCAAGTCCTGCCAACGTTTCGTCTCTTTTCCAAGCAAATCCTTTAGACTATCTATTTGAAAGCCGTAGGTGTGCTCTAACTGCTTTTTCTCAGCAGACAAAATATTTACTTGGGCTAACCACTGCTTATCCCGATCACGTGCGTGTGCCACCACATCCCGATATACTGCGTTCTGTTGACTCAACTTTTTACTACTTCCCCTACTCAATCCCCAGAGCACAGCAAACAGTATGGTGCTGCTTAGTAAAGCCAGGGCAACTATATCAATTTTTTTCATCTATACATAAAATAAAATTTACCAATCTTCTTGACTTTTAAATTCACCCTTCCTCTTCTCAATTTGTTATATATCTCCACCGCATCCTTTGGTGTGATTTGGATATTCTTTGGGTTTTTGGCAACATTATCTTTCCATGACAATCCATATTTCCACCACCAGATACCCCATTGATGAATCTTGAAATACCATACCTTTTTAGGTATTTGATAGTATACATAAAGAATTATCCACCATAACGGTATGCACGCGAAAGATATCCAAGCTAGTAAAGGCAAGCTTACCGTAATTGTAGTCATCTCAAACAGCTTCATCTATTTTGTGGTTGTATATGCGTAGTGGTATGACGTTTCCGTGTTCTTGGTAAATCTCCAGCAGCTTACTCTCTGCTTCCCTAGCCTGATACAGTTTTCCCCGGCGGTTAAACCCTGACCCCACTAAAGGACATCCCGCACTGTCATCCGGATCATTACCCGCATGAAACCGCACACCAACAAAGAGTACTCCCTGATAGTAGATATGCTTGCCCCACCGGCTATTAATAGAATTGTAAATGAGTGGAAGGTTTCGCTTGAATTTAGGGCTCCAGCTCAGCTCAGTGGTGTAGTTTCCAGCAGCAATAGCAGTAAACTTTGGTACTTTAATTCCTTTTGCCCGAACAGGATCTTCTAAGATGTAGCAGACAAGATCATCTAAGTAGTATAGCTCACCTTTGGTGTAGTTGGGACCATGTTCAAAGCGGTAGTGTGATAGCATCTTGCTATGGGTTTAACGAAGATACTCACATTTTTTCATAATTACCCAAAATATATAGGTGGGTTCAGATGAAGTTGGTATCTTTGATTCACCAGCGGGATCCCACCTACCCTTGTGTTAATGGTTTGTGAATGACTAAACCCCGCTGGCTTTTTCTCTTCATTTTTTGTGTTATTCCGAATATTTTTTCATCTTTACACATAGTCATGCGTTAACACAATTTTCATTTAATCCTCTTTTACTATGTTTATCACCAAATTCAAGCACTCCGGTGGCGTAAACCGCTACGAATTACATCTTTCCACTTCTACTGGCATCCTTGCAGTCAAAAAGCCTACGCTTCCTGAAGAGCTGGAACGCGCTATTGAAGAGTTCTGTCAGACGTTGTATGTCCAGTCGGGATATAAGCCTGGCTCAGGACAGTTCCCCATCTTCACCGTGAAAGATGAAGGCGAAAAGCTTACTATCAACTTCAAGTTCCGCCGGATGAAGAACACGTTTAATCAGGAAGTGCTGACCAAAGGGATTCATGCAGCCAATATTGAAGATGACAGCATCCGTAAAGCTGAGGATAGCTATCAGAATGCCTACGACCCTGAAGAAAAAGATCGGTTAAAACTTGAAGCTGATATCACTCGGCGGACAAAGCAGCTTTGGCTTCAGTATGAGCACATGAATGAAATGGCTGACCAAGTGTGGGAGCAGATCACCTTTAAGCCTGAGCAGCTTAATATATTTGACAGCGATCAATTAGAAGAAAAAGCTGACGAGCTATTGGCGGAAGCGTAAAATTTCTGCGTTTATATGCGGAAACGATTGGCCGGACGTAAGCGGCTAAACTCTTGATAATGGTAGCCAAGCAAGAGTCACTAAAAGCTACCCGCTCTGGCTCCGGAGTTGTTACACTAAGGTTAGGTTAGTTAACCAGGGCTTTGATCTTTAAGCGATGCCAGACAATCCCATCACCAGTCAGATAGAACAGTTTCAAAAGGTAGCTGCTGAGTTTCAGCAAAAGCGCAATCAAGATTTTATTGAATTAGTTAAAAGGATTAGCGACCTATCCGATCCACCGTGCGAGGGGCTAGTCAAATCTGTAGAAGAAAATGGTATTCCTAAAACAGTGTACCTTGCTAAAGATGTACCAATAATCATTGGTCGGGTTTTAGCGTATTATACTGAAGTGAAAGTATATCCATACGAGTCACCACTAAATCCTAACACTATCTTCTTTGACTTTCATGGTTACGATGAAGCTTCAATAAAAGAGTTTTACGAACATGAATCACCTAATATTGATAAGACTGAGTATTTGTGGCTTGGTCTTTTCTCCCCCACCTACCGCTATTAATTGACCTGATTTTTCAGTCGATATTCGCTCCTACATATCGCTGATTATCAGTAAAATACAAATTTTGTGTACTATTTTGTTGCTTTTTGAAGTATAATTTTCTTAAAACAAGTAAAGTGTTTGTTTAAAACCTGTATGTTTGCTTGAAAGCACAGTATGACTAAGCAAGAAGTCAATAAAATCCTCAAGCTTTGCTTTAAACACAAAATCTATTTTCGGCAAGCAAAGACCCGAAAGGGAAACTACGCGATGCTCTTATCTAAAGCCAGCTATCCACGCAAAATTCGTTGTATGACCTATGAGCAAGCGTTAGAGGCAGTTGAGATAATTCGTAACCATAAGTATGAAGTAGGAAGAAAGCCGCAGTTTACCCCAGTGGATAAACGAATAGTCCGCTATACCCCAGAGGAAATCGCGAGTCGGTACGTTCGGGTAAGAACGAATCGCTATGATGAAAATGGCAGGCCGTTGCATCTGCCCAAAGAATAATTAGCCCGATTTTTTTGACAGTGAATTAATCGCAATTATCGCAATAGACACTTATCTGACCGTCCTGCTGTACTATTAATGGCTCTACGTAGTAAAAGGCATGTTGATCTATACTTTCTACTTTCACTGGAACCGTTTCCTGGATATTCACATCAATACTACCGTCGGTATTCACGTAGGCCGGAGTAGCGTGAGCCTTTGGGATGATTTCTAAGCTTTGTAGGGTTTGGATAGTTAGGTTGAGCGCAATAATTGTCAGAACGATCGATAGATAGCGTAGTTTAGTTTTCATAGTTGGTTATGGATTAAGAGCGAGATAGCAAGTATAGAGGCTAGTGGCTAGAAATATTAGTAGATAAACTATTGTAAATGATGGGTCAACTTTATATGACTGGTACCATCCTCTAAACAATCCCTTCACAAATAAAGCGACAATCAATATCATTACAATTTGGAGTATCCCTTTTTCTACTAATGCTCCATAGAGTAATACACAGAAAAATAAAGATTTGAATAGAGTAATAGCAGTAGCTGCCGTGAAAGTGAAAAAGTCTTTCAATGCGTGTTAATGGTTTGGTTAAAACCTCTAACGCTTGATCTTCTCTAAAGGTTTGATAGGTTTTAATCCGGCAATGATGTACTCATTCTCTTTACTGATTCTTACCTCCTTATCCCCCAGTATATCGCGCATCTCTTTATAAGGTACTTTCATCGCTACCCCCGCCTCAAAATACTGCTGATATTCCTCTAGGGTTTTCCGGTAAGCCTCATTGGCTCGCTGGTAAGCATCTTCCAGTTCTTCCTCACTCACATTACCCCTTCGTTTAGCCACCGATGTATAGATTCTTTTAGCCTCAATCAATTCACTATTGAAGTTTCGAAACCGAAACCCTATTGACTGACGAACATCCAGCGTCACCCGGCGCAATCCCATCAAGTTAGCAGCCACTTCTCGCCCCACTTCATACTCTTGCCCCCAATCCCCCTTCTGTCCTGTAGAAGCCATGTAGAGCCGTCTTGCAAAATTCGCTACCCCTGGCTCTAAACCTTCCAGTACATAGGCTGTTTTCTTTTTGTTTTGCACAAAAAAACTTTCCTTCTCATTATAGATAGGTGCGCCAGATGCCTTTATTTTATTTCTACTAGCATCCAGTATCCGACTCACCAGCATTTCTTCATCCATGAAGGGGTTCAGCATCTGGCCTAACGCTTCCATACTAGCATCACCTATATCTTTATCCGTCGTAGCTCCACGCAGCATGGTGTGAAATGGGTCTTGCCAATATGAATAGGGATCTGTGTAGGACAGATTAATATAGTCCACCCGGCCGTTTTCAATAGGTCCCACAAAGGCGATACTACCATTCTTGTCCCAGGGAGCCATGAACCGACGGGCCGATTCGTCGTCTTCATCATCTACACCGAACTCCATTCTAAGCATAGTAGCAATCCCAGCCGTGAGTGCTGCTGCCCCCATCGTGCCAGCCATACGCTCCATACCCGCCTGTACCCGGCCTGCTTTCAAATCATCATGGGTGATTTTTAGAATGTTCCCTGTAGTACGAACAATCTCTGCCGGAAAAGATAGAAACGAGGCAGTGAAGGGTAAGTACTTGGCTTGCTTGAGTCCTTGCCCAAGCATATCGTAGTTAGGAAGCGTGTTTCTTACTACTTGAGCTGCGTGGCGCTCTAGTTCTTCTTCACTCTTAAAGTCATTCTTATACCGGGCCTTCTCATTTTCAAAAGCGATAATTTTCCAAAAATCATCCTCTTTCTGGTAGGCATCCATCACCTTTTTTCCAGCCTTATTCCGGTACTTATGAAACCAGGACTCGTTCATCTTTTGCACATCACCATCTCTGCGCTTCGCTTCTTCCAGGGTCTCCCGGATATACGTAGCATCCACACTTCCTCCCACTACCCCAAGTTCCGTGAGCTTATCCAAGTAGCTGTTAAGCTTTTCATTCTTACGCCCACCCAAATCATTCCAATTCGTAGCAAATGCTTTGAAACCGTGCTGCTGCCTCCAGTGCCCATTGGCCAGGGTAAAGTAAACCCCACCTGAGAAGTTACGAGCATGAGTGATCGGGTTGAATACAGTCTTTGCTGCTTTATAGTACCCCGTAGCTTTCATATAGCCTCGTAGCATGGCAGGAGCTAATCCTTCACCCTGAGCGATCGACAATTTATCAAAGTCCTCAAAGGCTTTCTTAATCTCGGGAGTAGTCCACAGTCCATTTAAAGGAGCTAAGGATTCGTTGGTTTCCGCACTGATCTGGACATGGTGCTTGCTGTCTGGAGGATTTTCCCCTTCAAAGAAGTACTCCCCCATCCCTATCTGTTTGATGTTAGAAAGGAATTTATGGTTATGTAGGACTTGAGCCATCTTCGCCACCGACTTGCTATAATTGACTAGCACATCGTCGTACTCACCCATCAGTGCCCGGATCGGCGCAGGAATATCTTTACGCTGTTTAAGTGAGCCCAAGTTCTTCGCGCCTAGCTTACTAGAAGCCAGTATAGAGATTGGGTTCTTCTCTCCCTTTTTCGCCAAAAACGCTTTGATGTAGCCATTAAGCTGATCTTCAGTTAGGTTTTGGTTTTGGCTTTTAAAGTGAGAACGAAGATATGATTTCGCCCGGTTCATCACTTGAGTCGGTACATTCTCTGCACGCTAGTGGGCATCAAAGATTTTATAGCTTCGGTTCAGGTAGGTGTCCATGTTCTTATCAAACACCGCTTTCATTTCACCCGATACCACCCCTTCGTCAATCATAGACTTACTGAGTGACTTGATGTGAGCGCGCATTTCCCGAACAGACTCCTGCACCTTAGAAGGTAAGCTGGTAATATCCTTCTCTCCTCGCAGTGCAGCATTCACATCTGGTAACTTGGCTTCCCATCCTTTACCGTAAGACTTTTTGATTGACCGACGAGCTTTGGCTGACACCCTAGCTACTTGCCGGATTTCTTTACTGATACGCCCCTCTTTGTAAATCTTTTCATCAAAGACTTCGTGGGGTAGATCGCCTCGAGAGCGGACGTACTTTTGATATATGCGCTTCGCTTTCCTAGGTAGTCCTGAAATAAGCCCTAGTGTAGGATCAGCGCTGCTTCCCACTAAGAATGGTGCGCTCTCTGGAATGCTCTCAGCCCCAGATTCTGGAACAGTAAAAGAATCATCCGTTTTACCAATATCCTCAATGGGTACCGCTTTGGTCTTGGTAGGAACAAAACCATCTTGCTGCACCTGTTCCACCCAGTTTAATAACTCATCGGCCTGCCACGATTGCTTTCCAGCCTCAACATCTCGCTTCGCTTTTTCGAAGTCTCTCGGTAGCATGGGGATGTCTAGACGTTGCCCGTCTTGACCGATCGTGTCCAAAGCGCCGTTTTCCTTAAGCTTTTGATATACTACTTTACCCTCAGAGGAAATCCCAGCCAGTGTCTTGTAGGAGCTAGTATCATCGGCTATTCGCTTCTTTCTCGCTTCTGCGCCAGTATTAGGGTCAATTAGCGTGAGTTTACCGGAAGCATTGGTGCGGACTTTGTAGCCCTGGTCACGGGCATTCTTCTTGATCTCGTTCAGGGTACGTTTGCCTTTGAGGGAATTGCGGTAGGTTCTGGTTTGGTTATTGTAGTCCTTAGAAGAACTTATCACCCGGTTGATCCGCTGCTTTTGCTGATCTTCTTCGGATAGCTCTATAGGATTGGCTTGCCCCGGTTGATCCTGTTCGGTCTCTGCGCGAACGGTCGCTTCTTCGGAGACTTCCACTGGGTCAGAGGCCGCTTGCTGGTTATCATCCCCACCACCCTCTTCTGTAATGTCCGACAAGTCAGTATTTGTATCATCTGACTGATCGCTATTTTCTTCTCTTGTTCCATCAGGATTCGTTAAGTTTTGAATGTTTTGGGTGATCTCATCGGTAGTGGGGCCGCCGAACACTTCAGCAATCGCCCGTTCCCGCTCCATATCATTCTCTAGCAATTCTTTGCGGGAGTAGGAGTGCCTCTCAAGCTCTTGTAAAGCTTGCTCTACGTCGGCTTCCGGATCACTTGCCCATCGTCGGTAGGCTTGGGTGATCTGGTCTTCAGCAGTCGTTTGCTCTCCAATTCTTGACGCATTAGACTCCGCTCGTTGGGATGGCTCATCCAAGGTATTTGCGGAACCAGTAGCATCGTTATCGTCCCGCTCTCCCAGTCTATCAGAGAGGTCGTTTTCATCGGATTCACTGGCGCGTTCTCCATCTTCTTCAATGATTTGTGCAACGTCTTTGGTTTCTTCATCAAATGGATTAACAATATCGCCGTTTTCATCAACTTCTACATCATCTTCCTGCCGCTTTTTATCTGTGAAGGGATTACGCTTAGTCTCTTTTCGGTACCGCTCATCCACTTCTTCAGTATCAGGCTCAATCACTTCTTCGTCCACCCGCATATCATTTTTGAATGGATTGGCCGAACTATCTCCACCATCTTCTCCCAACACACCTTCTGGAGCTTTAACATTATTTTCATCAAAAGGGTTGGTAGCATCCGGATCTGTGGGGAGCGGTTCTCCGTACACCGCTTTCACTCCTTGCCCAGCCACTTCACTAGCTACATTACCTGCTCCGGATAAGGTCGTACCTCCGGCCAGTCCTCGAGCACCTGCATTAATCAATTGCTCGCCATCTAGATTCTCTATGGCTTCTAGCACGGTCTGCCCACTGCCGACCCCTGCCCCTATACTTTCAATAGCTTCCTGAACCATTTCCGTAGCCCCTTCTTCCATACCTGAACCCACTACATCTTTGCTCTTTTCTAAGACCCGTTTACGTAGTGAACTAAGCACCGCCTCGGGTTTAATACTCTTCGCCACCTTCCCGGCTCCTACCCGGTCCAGGGCTGCTGAGATAGCCCCCGTGAGCATAGCCCCTAGCTTAGCATCTTTGTTCTGCTTAATGGCTTCCTCAACCGTTACATCGTTCTTCTGAGCATATTCTTCTAGTGCCTGATAGTACACCGATCCGGACGATTGAATTAACGACGACCCCCCAAAGGTGGCTAATGTCAAAGGAATTTGTACCGCGGCTTCTGAGGCAGCCCCCACCAGGTAATTGGCTAAGTCTAGTGGATCATCAATGTCTGAGATATTAGAAACAAGCTTATCGCGTTCCTCAGCTGAGGCGGCAAACTTCTCTCCAGCGAATTTCATGGCTTCGTTCTTGGCAGCACTGATCTGCTCACGCTGGGCTTTAAGTTGCTCTTGATTGTAGACGTAGCTACCACCCATCGTCATACTCAGATCATCCGGGGTAAACAAAGCCATTGCTGAAGCTGCTGCACCGGGAATAGTATTCTCTAGCAGATTGCTTACAGAAGACTTCATTGTTTCCCAAAGACTAGTCTCTTTGTCTGCGGTTGGCGATCCAGTTGAAGAACTGCTTTGACTTGAGGTTTCTACTGACTCGTTATCAGCTACTTGTGACTGATCGGTGGAGCCATCGGTAGAAGCGGGTGAGGAGATTGGGTTTTCTTGGGATGCTTCGGGCATCCGGGTAGTGGTTGGTGAAGGGTTCTGGGTTTCCGTCGGACGAAGCTGAAGATTCTCCGTAACCAGAGGCCCCAACTGACTCGGGTCTTTTTTTTTACCTAATCCTTCTGACAAGTACTTCTTATCAATGTACTGCCGGAACTTCGCACTATCCGCCTGGGGCTTGTGCTTTTTCCGAAGTAGCTCGATAGCTGCGTCTAGCTTATCAGGGTTTTGTGAGAAGTAGGTATCAGCCTTCTGAGGATTCTTGGAGAACCGCTCTTTGCCAGTGGCCTTATCAATTAGATTATATAGTTCGTTAGGCATAACTAATAATAATTTATGTGGACGAGAAGTCCTCGTTTTTCAGCTTCTTCAATCATATTCTTAGTGCCCCGAGATTTTTTATCCCAAAAAGCAATAAGCATATCAGCGTAGTCTGCCATCTTTCTATTGCGAATAGGCCCAGCTGCTGCGTTATATGGCTTGCCATTCTTTTTATACTTTACAACTGCTTCAGGGTGATTAATATCATCCCAATCAGCAGGAAAACGAGCGGGTTCCGACCCAATCACTTCCCTAGAAAACCTCTCCCCTAGCAGATCAACTCCTTTCATTGTGCCACTAACGATCTCAACATCATTCTTATAAAGATCAACTACCGCTTTGCAGAAACCTTTCAGCTCAGGATAATTAGTGTAGTCCCTACCACCTGCTATAATAATCCGAATCATATTAGCTTTCATCAAAATCGGAGAATGGGTCATCTTCGCCATCAAAGTCTGAGAACATATCTTCATCTCCTCCACTAAACCGCTTGTTCCCTTTCTCACGATCGTACATCCGAATATCTTCATTGGTAATCATGCCCTTACCGCTACCAAACTGAAGTAGGTTATTTAACCGGGACATTGCTGAGGCCTTATCCTCTTCGGTGTCCATCGGGATACGAATGGTGACAGGCTGATTAGCATCTTGCTCAGCACGCTCCATCTGGCGCTGACGAACAATATCTTCATCAGCACCCGTAGCCCCTACATTACTCAAATCTGGCTCACTCTCCTGCTGACGGTTGGGATTTAACGTAATTACCATCTCGCCTTTCTGGGGTTTCACTGAACCAAAAGGAGTTCCGAACCTACCCTTTTGCCCGGCTTTGGGCTTATTGATCTTAATTCCGGTGATGGTGCCTTGCCCCGTTTTCTGTCCAATCAGGCTATTCGCCTGGGTCTGAGAGTAGTCATCCACGATCTGAGTGAGCGTGTCGTAACGCTCCCTTACCCGGCTCAACGTCTCAGCATCTTTAAATGGGCCGGTGTCAGGCTTAGGCTTTTCTATCTTAGGAGGTTTAGGTTTGTTGCCATAGCTCACTCGGTTATTCTTAAACGCCTTCTGCTGATGCTGCTCTAAAATATCTCGAGTCTTTTCAAAAATATAATCTTTAGTAGCATCAGAAGTGTCATCGCGGAACTGCTCTTCATAGAGTTGTTTTACAGCTTGGTGATCTTCCGGATCTTCCAGATTCACTTTTCCATGTTGGGCTTCATACGCCTGGCGAGCCATATCAAACCGAATCGTCTCACCGAGTTGATCATTCATATTCAGCACATGCGACACCACTCCTTCAGCGACTCGTCCGTTTTCGTCTGTGGCAAAGCGTAGTTTATTTTCTACAGTAGAGCCATAGATTTTGCCCCCTTGTTCATAAATACCTCCACTCCCTGATTCTGCAATCTGGTTTTGGATATTTTTTACTACACCACTGACAATTTTATTTTGATCAAGTAAACCTGGGCTACTTAGGCTCTCAGCATACTCTAGTGGGCTTTTATTGAAGTCAGGCTTACGAAACACGAGGTTATTTAAATACCGCTTCGCTGTTCCTTCATTATAAAACTCTCCTGCATCCAGGGTGGACTTCATCTCTTTAGCTACAGCTCCCATACTCTTATAGTAACTAGCCTCAGCCAGCAACTGGCTCTTGGCCTGCTGCATACCAGCAGATTTAGAAAGCTCAGAGGCATTCATCTCGGACTGGTTGAGCTGCTGTTGGAAGGCCAGTTGAAATCGCTGTTTGCTTTGCTGCATCTGCGAGGCAAACGGTTCCCATGTATCAATATCCTCATTGCTCTGCCAGAACTTGTTGAGCTCCTGATGCTCACGCTCAGCTCTCTGCGCCTGTTGCCGTTGTTGTAGCTCTCTGCGCTGCTGAGCAAACTGGGTGCGAGCCATGACTTGATTGCCAACCTGAACTGGATCAGGTCCTATTACGGCATTGGATACTTTCGCTACAGGCATATTTTTTTAATTAATAACTGGAATATCACCATTCTTACCACGAACCACTTGTAAAGAAGCATCATTATTAGCATCAAATGAGTCAATGTAGGCTCGTTGCATTCGCTTATCTAGCGTAGTATATGGTACTTCGGGTAAACCACCTACTGAAGCTGTTTCAGCACCAGCGACTCGGGCATTAGGGGCATACGCTTGCATGGACGGCGCACTCATTACGCCACCTGCTACGCCACTGCCATTGACTTTTGCTACCTGAGCGGCCACCCCTGGATTACTAGCTACGGATCTGCGATTTCTTCCACCACCCATTCCTGCTACATCTCCAGCAATCCCTTCAATGTCCATACCAGCAATTGTATTAGGTAGGTAGTTTCTTGCATCACTTCTGTTCTGATCACTTGCCCCAAGTAAGCCTGCTACTTGCTGCTGAAGAGCAAAATTGTTCTGCTGCTCAAACTGCCCGGCCGTGGTCAGCAAACTGGCTAGACGGTCTTGGGAGCGTTCCCGACGGCGATCCTCTCGGGAGAGCAACCGATTCATTTGCCTTCCTTTCTGACCATGAATTTGAGCAGCAATCGCAGCAGCTTCCGCGCTATTGCGAGAGTTTCGGGTAGCTGCTTTGGTCGCAGTAGCTGCTTCTCCATCCAAGACAGACTTCTCAGCGGTGAAACCGGAACTTACTACCTCGGATGCTTGAATACGGGCTTTCCCTAACGCTTCCCGGATAGAAGCAGGTAAAGGATCTGGGCCTTGTCTAGCTAGGTTGCGGGCTTCCTTCTCTTGTTTCTTGGCCATCCTTGCTGAGCTAATGGTGTTCACCACGGCTGAACCCAGTTGAACAGCTCCTATGATGGCGGCAATAGGTAAAGGCATAACTTTAAATGTTTATTGGACTCGGAATAAATAACATGCTAATTCTTCTGAGGCGACTGGATTCTTCCTGACCTGTCTCTCCTCTACTAATCAACTCAACCTCCATCACCTCCCCTTTCAATACCTGCCCTTCATACAACGCTTGAACAGGTTGATTTTCATAACCAGGAGTTTTTATGTCGCGCATCACCTCCGCTTTATACACACCCTCTTCTAGTTCAAGTAGATGATAAGGTAAATAGCTTTCTTGGCCTAAGTTGGTCGTAAACTTTAGTAAGACTGTCTCACCTGAAGCGATCGCCCCTAAGCTATCGGCGTGAATATGAACAGCTAGGAAGTCTTTTACCAGGTTAGGTTCAGGTGACATGGGAATACGCAGAATGCTTTCTCGCTCTTTCCCAAAGAAATTCAAATACTCTCCTGTATTATGCCTCCAAAGCTGATCCTGCATCGCCACAAAAAGCTGAGAACCCACATAGGCAGCCATCGTCTGTGTTCGGTAGCCCACGGGTTGGGTGATGTCGTCCTTCGTCCACTCTTGCCATCCTTCCCAGCGTTCACTTTGGATATCAAACACAAGTGTTTCGGCCGCTAGATCATCTTCCCCCTTGAGTGCTACTGTTGGAAAGGTGATGATATACTGCTTATGCTTAGGGTCAATGACTCCATACACTGAAGTCTTCGCGTATTTCCCGGTCTTTTTCAGGAAGTGAAAGTATAATCCATTATTGCTCACTGGATAAATACCTTCGGTAGTGTAGCGCAGAACAGCCCCCCGGTGGTCATCATACCAAAAAACCTGCCCATCCAGTTCATCCACACTCTCTTCATGCTGGCAACCATAATCTCCCCGCAAAGGCCGATCATCCCCAATCACATTCTCAGTTTTGGCTAGTAGGGACACATCTTTAAATTCTACTTGACCATTGCCAATATAGAGCGTAGAGACATTGTGCTCATGAAGGCATAGCACCACCTCTTGTACGGTAACCATCTTCACAATTCTGCCCCGATCTTCGGAGAGCAAGTATAGATTAGCCACCGGAATAACTCCCAGATTATTGATGGTGCTATCTTCTCTGAGTACATCGGTGTAGGCAATTCCCGCAGGTAGGTCCACTACGCCACTCCCATCAATTTTCACTACCGGTAATCCTAAACCGGAAGCCGTCTTGGTATAATCTAGTGTGTAGCCGCGGTTAGATTTAAATTGAGTCTGATATACTGGTGTTGCTTCGGTCTTGGTTTTCTTGAAGATAAACCAGCCTGTTTGCTTCTTCGATATTTCAATGCGCTGCAACTTGCTTTCTAATGTCACCTCAGAGCTGTCTAGTTTGGTGTGATACGTCGGACTAGGAGAGTACACCCAGTTGCCTTGGTGTGACCAATTGATGTAACCAGGGAAATTATCAGCATTATAGTCTTTGACTTTCTGATCAAATTTCCAGTAGCGATCTAGGTTGTTTTCTCCTGTATCAAAAATAGGAATCATATGGTCTTGTCCAGGGAGTTCAATCGTTACATTCACTGGATTACCCGCCACAGGTACCCGCTTACCGGTTAGATAAAATGTATCACTTACTTCTTCTCTTCGCTTATAAAACTCAACAAAAAGCTTTGGTGGTAAATTCGAAAAGTTGGTGATACCGAAGTCATTGACTACCACCATATTACCTACTACCGCTAAAACAGGCTCTTCATGTACTTTTTGCCCAATCAAATCTAATAACCGCACGTACATCTGTCCATCAGGCTCAATAGGGATATTATCGGGTACCTGTAAATACAAATAGCTGAAATCCCCTCGGCTCGTAGGTTTATAGGTGAGAAACTGCTTTCCTTCTATTCGGCTTCTCGTTACTTCGGGAGTAAAATTTTCATCAGCTGGAGCATCGGCCACATAGAAGTAATAGATCACAGGCACCTGACAGTAAATAGAAGTAGCTAGGTCTTCAGTGACAGCAAGTTGCAGGTAACGCACCCAGGAAGGAAGTCTACCTGTCACCGTAACGTTCATGCGCTGCTTAAAATGCTTGTTCCAACCTATTGGAATTTCTCCAGTAGAAAGTGGTAGTACTTGCTGATAGGCCGTGGTAAACAGTTCATCGGCTTGTACTCCTGACATATAGCCATTTTCAGCGATCATCACGACCCCTACCCGCTTCATACTTCCGTGCCGCTCAATAAATTCATTATCTCGGACTAACTTCTTTTCTATATCCAGTCGTAGACTCGTACCGTTCGTTGTTAAGCCAAATTCTAAGTTGCCTAGTAATAGGTGATTCTTGCTGACGGTGAGGGTATGGGCTTTGGGTACATTATGAAATAGGGTAAGCCATTCATCATCGGGCAGCGGAGTCGTATTCTCAGTAGCGGTAAACCCTATCGTTGTAATGCCTGAGCGCACTACATCAAACCGATTCACTAAATACCCTTGGGTGTCATCGTTTTTGCGAAAGGCAATCTCTACAGCTTTTACGACCTGATGGGTATCCTCGGGTACATCTACGTAAAGATTGAGTTCGTTGAGTGAGTCACTATCACTTGGACTAGTACTGGCTAAATGGGGCGTTGACCAAGGGGAAAAAACAGAAAGAGAGTCATCCTCATATACATAGCGGTAAGCAAATTGATAGGTATCTCGGTTTACCCGGTTACCATTGACTTGACTATTTCTTACTTCGCCACCAACCACGACTGGCTCATGCGGAGGCCGACGCTGAAGGCGAAGCATAGGCTCAGTGATTTGGAACTCTCGGTTAAAAATGGAGAAGTCTATCCGCCGGATTTCCCCAATAAACGGAACGCTGTATATCAACTGATCGCCAATGATTGCGGCATGATACACCTTATTCCCAAAGCCAAACACTTCATCTTCGCTAATCCTTGTCCAGTCGTCATCCTGTTCTGAGTACTGGTAAATGCCATCGAGTCCATCCGGGCCATTATACAACACCGTAAGGGTTCTTCCGTAACGAATCATCCCTGCCACATTCCCCTTTTTGTTAGGAATGCGTTGAATAACCCCTGTAAAAGCAGACTCAATGCGATTACCCCGAACATCTTCCTTGCTACCTTTCTTTTCAGCCGATACCGTTCTACCATTCAATAAGAAGGTATACTCACCTGGCTGTAATGTAGCAATATCTATATCTAAGTTGAGCGCACGAGGAATATAACTGGCTGACTGAGGCATATTAATAGGTTCTGGATTGAATTATTAATCGAGAGATTCGCTTAAAGCTGATCTTGAGATTTCTGCTCCGTAGATGCTCCATAGCCTTATCATAGTCTTCTTGGGCAACCCGAACATCAAAGTTGGTATATTTTCTTGGGCGGCTTTTCCTGTACTCCAGCACCGCATAGCGTAGCAATGGCTCTAGCGCATAGGGATGTACTAGAGCTTCGTCGTCTTCGCGAAGCCCGTCGGTGATGTATTCTACAAAGATCATCTTCCCTGGGTCTGAGAGCTGCCGGAAGACAAACTTATTGCGCGTTCGGTCGTAGCGAAACAGATCCGTCTGAGTATTAAGCTTTACTTGCTTAAGAACTCCATGCTGAAAATACCTTCCCACCTTCCCGTAATGTTGTTCTAAGTTACTTGATAGCTCTGTCTTCGCCTCTTTTATACACCGTGGAACTGTACGGTGTTAATCGTCATTGGGTAAAGCAATGGAATCGTCTTGGACAAAGGTGTACTTGGCCCCTTTCTCAGTTTGGTAATATAGACTCGTCCAATTCACCATGTCCTCCGGGCATGCCGCCTCACTAAAGTTATCAATCGATAGCTCAGCGATACGCACCGTTTTTCCGTAATCCATAAAATACTCCCGGTAGCCCCAGATGACTAGTTGAAGCATCACATGAAACTCCTTCTCGTCAACTCGGCACCGCTGTAATGCGTTTTGGGTGATATAGCTTAATTTATACATACCTTTTAGTTCACGCTATTAATATCTCTGTCATCCAATACTTTATCAGAAGGTGCTGCCGGAACATATTCATTATACAGATATACCAACACCTTTTCTTGAATATCTCGGGTAAGCGGTAGTGGATCATTGGGTTGAATCGTACTAGGGACTCCAACCATCAGCTCTGCGGTAATCTTGTGCTTTTTTATATTGATACCTTCTTGGTCTAGTACGAGTCTCTGTCCTTCTACTGTGTAGCTATGCCTGCCACTAAACCGCTTATTAGTAGCTTCTAAGTCAATAGTAGAAGCTGGGTCGCCACGAAACATAAAATAATCTTCTAAGCTTCTTGAGACTGTATGGCTGAAGTAAACATTGCCAATCCCTCGTTGCCCAGGTAGTGCCACCCATTCACTCGGAAGGTCTACAAACAACTTTTTGCGTGAACCGTGGTCACTGGACTTTATCTCCAGGTTTTCATACACTTGAATATAGCCTCGCTCGATCTTACCATCTCCTACCTTATAGTCCTCAAACCACTGCTGGCGCAATAGCATAGGAACGGCAAGCTGAATACGCATCATAATCTCATTGGGATGATGGCGAAAGTCTTCATTCAGCTTTCCCCCTGAGATTTTTTCAATCAGTAAATCGGTAAGTTGCTGTAGTGTCATAGTTATTCAGTAATAGCGGTTCGTTTAGGTTCTAAGCCAAATTCTACTTGTAGCTCCTCTCGTAAGGGGATTTGCAGTATCTTCAGGGTAGCCGCGGTCAGCTTGGGTACAATGATATCAGTCCAGTCAATATCAATTGTTTTATCCTCTCTGTACTCAAGCTTAGAACCAATATATTCGTAATGGTAGTGTGGTTTAACAAGTGGTTTGTAGTAGTAAAAATTTACAATTTCTGTGTCGGGTAGCACTTTCATTTTTCCTGACTCTATTCTTCCAATTGGATAACGCTCAGAGGGACCAGTAACGGTATTATCTATTCGGTGTGACCACTGCCCTTCACTGATAATCTCTACTCGTCTACCAACAGCGTTCTCCACTCGGGCATGAAGTGCATACTCAGGAAGTGGAAACATACCATCTCCTTCTTTCTCAAGTTTGTCGCTTTTCAAAAAGGGTTCTAAGTACTTGCGTACTAATCGGTTTTTCTCGAGCTCAGAAAGATAGGTTTCGTACAAATCAAGCTGGGCAGTATGAAGCGCATCGCACACCTGTTCAGGCGTGGCCCCTCGAGTCAATCCTTTACCTTGAAGGAATTTTACGAAGTCTACTATGTATTGGGTATATTTCATGCCGCTGAATTTTTATATTTTGGAATACCATTACCTTCTGGGTCATAAAGACCAATTCCCATAAAATCAAACATGACATCTTTTACATTGGAGCCAGTGTCTGCATCGGATAAAAAGTCTGCATCGTAGGCACCCCCTTTAGTATATGGACCTTGCCCAACATTACTATCGTTAAAGCATGTGCACACCCCTACTCGGCTAAATACTAATCGATCGTCAAACCAAACATAGATATGACCGTTGGTAGGGTGCCACAAAGCACGGACTGTCCACAGATGCCAATTACCATCGTGCCACTCAGGAAGATGAACCCCTTCACGCCAATGCAAGGTGTCGGCGTCAGCTTGGTTTGCATCGAGGCGAGGATTGCCATTCATGACAAAATTGGCATAATCCCCTTGCATCCGAATACGAAAACTAGCATCACGGCTTTGACCATTACCATCTTGCTTTAGGTCAATGATGCTATTCCAAACATCTTGTCCAATTCCCGTACTACTATTACTGTTAGCACCAGGAACATTATTCCGTATTTCTTTTTCGTAATTGGAAGCAGGTTTATTACCAAATACATACACATAGTCTACTCCAATTTTGAAGTAGCGGTGCCGATTGTCTTTTAAAAGCCCAAATTGATCACTATGGCTTCCTCTGGGAATAAACCACTCTAGCTCTGCACGAGCGTACCTACGCCGTATTTCAGTAATTGTCTGTTGATCGTTGGAGTTACTGGGATTTAGTCCATCCAGAATCGGACTTCCGTCTGGCACCCGCTCAGCATGCAAGCGTACAGCTAATCCATTGATCGCTCCGGCCACATCCGGATCATCATCTTGGTTTAATACGGTTGGCTGAATATCAGGGTGATGCTGATGATGAAGTTCTGTATCATCTAAGTAATACTCATTACTAAAGGTCTGTCCATGTAACCCTTCAAAATCATATAGCTTAATTAATTCAAATGGAACATTTTCTCTATAATAATTATTGGCGTTGCTCCCACCAGAATCCTCAATGATGATTGTCCCAGGATTCGTTGTAAACCGAAGTATATTCCCTCCTTCTTCGGTGACAGTCCCCTGATCGTAGTTTCCTGGAGCCATATTCATCATGGTCACTTGATAAGTGCCACTGCCTAAAAAGGTGAAGGTGTCGCTATCAATTAAATTACCAGCCTTACTAAACATGACAATCTGATCGAAGAACTGTAGCCCCTCCATCTTATCGGTGCTTAGAAAGATTACTTCCGAGTCATTGGGAAAAGAAGATGTTTTACCATGCATTTCCTGAGTCAGTAATCGGTTCTCTCCAGCATTCGGAAATTCTACTGCTGCATGATACCGACCCATCTCATTGCTGTCAGCATCCCGATCCATATTTACGCCGCGATACGTGAAGCTTCTTGTCTGGTTGACTCGAATGGAATTACTAGAAGTGGTACGAAAGTAATACGCTAGGTGACCACTTCCTCGCGAAGCACTACCCACTACCCGGTTACCCGATTTTGTACCCGCTGTATAGAGCTGCCAAAGCACCGCCTGGTCAATATCATTATTAGCAAACATCCGGTCATAGGTTACCACAAAACCAGGATGGGTACCATTCTTCAAGCTTTCAAATCTGCCGGCAAAATGTGCCCGTTGGCTAGTGACCGCCCTACCATCGTAGGCTGGCACCATATCTATCTCATTGTACAGATAGTCCCAAAGCTGCCCATTCCAGCCAATAGCAGCATAGCGGTTGGTCGCTAACTGCGCCAATCCTACATGCGTATATGCCTGGCCAGTCACTCGCTTGGCTCCCCCAATGCGTTCTATTTCATCTCCTGAGCTTCTGGCAAAAATCTGCATATTATTTCCGGCAGCATTTTTCACCCATAGCTTAGCATGAGTGGAGAACTGATTATTGGTCATCTGACCCGTTTTTCCTGTAAGCTTACCATTGAATGCGATCTGGACATTGCCAGGGCAGTTCTCAGCATGAGAAGTATTTTCTAACAGGCAGGTTTTAAAAAACACTTGAAAGTCATCAATATTGAGTGCCCCACTCATATCATGCTTGGTGCGAGCCGCCATCCCATATACGTTGCCAGGCGATCCATACGCTTTCGCATATGGTAGGTGGTCTAAACTGGTGACTGCGTGGCGTTTCTGCTCAAACAGTAACGCCATTCCTTGAAAAGCAATATCTACAAAGGCTGAGTCAAACTTAAAGTAATTAGTTAAGTCTAGGTGATTGTAGCCTGGCTCATCAATGAGCATTCCGCAGGCAGCAAAGATGCCGCTAAGACCATCATACTGAGTATACTCACGATTGTTGTTTCTTTCTCCATCAATGAGTAATTGCCGGTTACTTTGTAATGTATAGTACCAAGCGTCAGCTATCCGGGCAATCTTAGGATGAAATAAGTATTTATCGAATCCGGCCTGCCGGCACATAAATTCAATAGTCACTAAAGCTCGAGTCTTTGCTCCTGCATAGCTATTCCCTTGATTATGAAACTGCCACTCCGCCATTATATCAACCGAATCTTGCAACCCATTCGTTTTAAAATGCGTCTGCATCAGCTCATTCCAGTACTGAGGATGCGAGTCATAACAAGCAAAACAATAAAGATAATGTAGCCACATCATCGTGTTTTGGTGCCCAGCCCAGCCCCCTCGATCATTGAAATGAACTGATGAAGGAAATCGGTGATCGTTACTGTGCTCGTAGAGATTTCTTTCTATGGCTAGTCGTAGATCATCATAGCTAATTTGACCGACGGGGAATAAGTCTTTACAAACGGAAAGCACAAAACAGCCTGAAAAAACCAACTCATGAAAGTTTTTTACTCTACCGTAGTCACCAGCAGGATTTAGTTGAGCCATTAAATCATTATAGATATCAACGATTGCTTCTTGCCCAAAACTAGCTCCATCACCCAAGACATAGCGTAACGCTTTTCCCGTAAAGTTCTTTTGATTTGTGCTCTCTAACCAACCTCGCTGCGTACTGTACTTAGAAGCCACACGCATCTGACGGTATAAGTCTAGCTTACTTTCATCAATGAACATGCGTTTTCCAGCAATACTAGGCAGCTCACTTTCACTTTGATACGCCAAACCGCTCACCTCAAAGTAAGGGTGGTCTAAGCTACTGATGTTACTTTGCGAGCTAACTACCCGAACGGTGAGGGTATCGGAACCCGTCTGCCCGTAGGCATCGGTGACGGTTAACTGAATCTGATGGGTGCCAATAGGAAGACTCACTATTGGGTTAGGTTCAGTATTAAATCCATCAGGTAGTGTCCACAAATAGCCTGTAATCTGAGCTTCTGATGTAGAGCCTTGCCCATCTAATTGTACTAGCTCACGGGAGTTTTGATCAGCATCGACAACGGTGATATCCGAACCAGCATTCGCAATGGGTGGTGCTGGCAGGGTCACTTGAGTGAGTTGACGAAATGTATTCAGATATCCCATTATGACAAGTTTTTGTAGGCTAAGAAAGCGTTAGTCAACTCTTGTGTAGTAAGCCCCCGATTCAGGATGATAGGTGCTTTCACCAATGTTGGAAAAAAACTTGTACTTTCATCCACCTCCCCATTATCTCCCCCACGTCGTTCACCCCCAATGGCAATCATGCTTGTCTGATTGACTGCATGGGTTGATGCCATCGTGTAGTTGGAATTAAAGACATACTGGTCTTGACTCAAAGGCACCCACTCAACTTTCCAAGTAAAGCCTTGCCCTCCCTGCCTAGTAAGATAGACCATGTACAAGTCATTATCCTGAAAATCAGCTACTACCCTTTCTGATGCAGCAAACTTATTTCCCGTCAAATAAGGCGGGTCAGTTTCTTGCGTTGCATCATAATACCGACCGGTGGCACGTAGCTCATTATTCGGAATCATTTGAAACATGGTGGATGCTCGGTCTTTGGCTTGATGACAAAAAGCAATGGCGTTGCACTTATCCACATTATTAGGTGGGGAAAATGCTAGTTGATTGAAGGTGGAATCAAACTTTACTATACAAATTATTCCCATGTTAGGTAGAGACACCTGTGGCATATACAGCATCTGATCAATACCATTGCAGGCAAGAAAACCGTTGATTACGGTTGGGTTTTGAAATGAACCCGCCACCATTGCAGGGGCTCCGGGAGTGTCACTTGCCCAGCGACCTTCCGTTGCATTATACGTGGATACTGACTCATGCTTAGAAAAAATAGCATCCCCTAAGGCCTGGGCTAAAGTCATGTTGGTAGTATCCAATTGCCACTGCTGACCAATGAAAAATACTCGGTTATCCGCCCCAAAACGAATACTTCCAATACTAGGGCCTACTGGGCTGGCCTCCAACTTATTAAACAGTGTGCCGTAAGCGGCTTGGTACGAGTCATCCCAATCTAGTCGCGTACTACCCCGGCTAATATCAAAGGTGTGGCTTTTACCTTCTGGGACACCTTCAGGAACGCGGATCACTGTCGCCTGATCATCCGTTTGGAACAAGTGCGCGTAGTTATCTTGCTCACTCAAATCCATATCATCAACAATCTCTTGAATGGCTATTCCTACGCCCCCGGGGGTAGACGTCGGTAACGTGGCTGTACCAAAACTTGCACCCACCTGAACAGTAAGGATACCTCCTTGAACATTCACATTCACTCCCGGAGCACTTCCATCAACAGGGATTTGAACCGATGAGCTTACGCCATCCACAATGACAGCCAACCGGTTATCCTCCGAATCAAAAGCTACCTGTACTTTTCGGTCAGATTGAAAGATAGCATAGTAGTTTTCAGAGGTAGAAGATACGCGAAAAAGAGTAAGTAAACACCGCTGTCCCACCACATGCTTTCCAATGATTTGACTAACCGGAATAAACGTCGATCGGAAACGCACTTCATTAGAAGAAGCTGAAATAATAATGGTCTTTTGACTCACTCCCTCCATACCCAAAATCGTACTGATGGAATCGTTTGAGTTTGAGTTGAGCGTTAAAATATTAACACTACTTGTGTCTAAGACAAACTGATTCACCCTAGCTACTCCAAAGGCGTTAACCCCTCCTGTAGGTGAACCAATAAAATCAGAGATCGGCACTACCTCCCAATTTGTACCATCACTGATCACCCAGTCTCCGGGGTTTAGAGCAATAGAATTTTCAATAAACGATTGAGCTCCCGCTACCTTGACAATGTAGAGGTGACCTCGGTTATCATTACTGGGACCGGGTAGTGCAGGAAGATTGGTGGCAGCATTGTACTGCGCCTGATAATTTAAAGCTTGACCGACGACAGGAATTAAGTCAGAAGAGATTTTACCTGTTTCATCTAATGAAGCATACCCTCCTGGTTGATCTTTTTCCTCAATACTCTGAAAGCTTTCGGGGTCAGCAGGGAACGCATTGACGAAACTTTCTACATTAATCAGGCGTGTTTGCTCCTCTTGGGTCATTCCCATCAAAGCTTCTATCTGAGTTGATGTCAGATATTTTGATAATCTTCGGACAATCTCGGAAGAACTAAAGGTTCGATCCGGTGCCACCGCCTGATCATTGATCACATCTCCTAGTCCCAACATAGCTCTAGGACTCTCACCTTCTCTATTGAATTGCCACTCTCCGTTTAAGTACTGTACTTGAGCTGAGCCTGCCCGTAAAGAGCTTCCTTCTGCCCCCGGCGCCGTAGGTGAGCTAGAACTGGATGACTGTAAGATAAACAGCGATTGCCCCCGATACGATAGCTGACGAGGCGGTAAATGGACTAACTGGTATTGCTGGGTGTAGTATTCTAAATAGCGCAGCACCTGTTCTTCTTCCCAGTTGATAAGTCCACTATCCACTGATACTAAAAACTTGTTTAAGTCTTTACACTGACCGCGCAGACGGCTACGGTCACGCTTGTCTAGTGAGTCCGTATCATCAGCTAGCTCAGCAACCATCTGGATTAGCTTAAAGCTGCCTCGCTGGTAGAAGTCATCAATCTTTGCTGTCGTTGCTGCAGTATACTCCATAATATTTTACTTTAAGCGTTATTCCAGATTGTGTTGGCTATTGAAGGGTACTGATCGTTGATTTGGGCGGTGTGCCCTCCAGCAAACTCTAAGGTTAAGTGGTAGCTAGACCCATTCTTATAGATAAATGCGCCAGAAGTATCACGCCCAATTCCATCATCTGACTCACGAATAAAAACACCTCCTAATTGAAATTTCTTAAACTTATTGACTCCTGCACTAAATTGATAGTGCATAGGTAGCAGCCAACTAAGGACACTCGAAGGGATTGTGAACTGGCGAAAGCTTTGCCCTCCACTTCCTCGATACACGTTGCCTGAAACGTAGACTATTCCTGTCACCGATCGCTGAAATTCTACATCCCAACTAGTAAAGTTGCTTCCTGTACCTTTCACTTTCCACCTATCAACCCAGAATTGATCACTAAATAGTTGGGTGAGATCAAGTGCCCCCACCTTCGTCCAGGTAGTTGAGCTACTAGCTCTTTTATAGATATTCCCGTCTTCGTGAATGGCTAGGTCATTGGCAGCTCCAGAGGTAGATCGAAACTGCCCTGTGCCCTGAAAGCTCACCCCACTTAGCTCATTGGTGCTATAGATCCTATTACCTCCCCGTCCTCGGTAATACCATCGGTTGTTCTGGGCATTGGTTTTTTGGTAGAATCTCCCATCAGGCTTGATGGCATAATCATCTACCCGCCCATCGGTACTGACAAAGAAGCTGTGCTTATCGCTAGACTCGCTTGAAACCGACATAGCATTAAACAGATACCACTTACTCCCATTGGCTCCCGCCGCTCCAGTGGCTCCAGTAAGACGCTCTATAAACCAAACACTCCAAGCACCATTGTAATAGGCAATTGCTTTCCAATGAGCGTTGGTGCTTGTTTTTCTCCAAGCACCATCACGATACGTTCCCCCAGCACTCAGTACATCTTCTGGACTGGCAGTAGGAGAAGCCGGTTGACGATCGTTTTGGGTGGCTGCCTGATACAAGTAAGCGATTCGAGAACCTTCCCCTCCAAATGCTTCAGGGCGCGACCAGTTTTCTTGTTGGACATAACGATCGAGCATAGTATTCCATTCAAAGCGAGCGGTGGACATCCAAAGCTGGGCATTTCCTGATGGTGCTTGCACACTCCAACCTGTTCCTCCAGATTGCTCCATCTTGAGGTTGTTCACAGGCAGCTGACCTTCACTAGGGCGCGTACTTTGACGACGGAAGATAAATAACGGAGCCGAGCCATTTAGGCCATTGGTTCCTCCCACTAAGCGGGGAGCTGTCCATGCCGTGGCCGTACTACTTATATAGTTGTCTTCTCTGGTGAAGCGGACAAGCTTTTGGGACTGATAGAGCTTATGCGTGAAGCGATTGAAAGAAGGGAGATTCCCTTCACTGTACCACTTTACCCCGTCGGACGTAAAGAAGTCTTTGAGCCGACTAGTACCTTCTACCTCCGGTTGCACCGTAGCACGAGGAGCCTTGGGGGCTTTCTGTTCATTGGTGCGGATTGCCATGAAAGTGGCCATAAACCCACCTGGTACAAACTGCGCTTCTTCAAAGGCAAACCGAAAAGGCTCTGACCATGCTGAAGGAGGATCAGACCGCCTTTTTTCACTTCTCCAGTACGTTGCATCGGGACCATCAGAGACAATCTTGTGCGTCCACGTTACGCTTGAGTCACTGCCAGAGAATTTTAAGATTAAGGCAATATGAGTATCCTGATTCGTCGTGGAGCGAGGGCGTAGTCCTATTTGAGAATACAATTCGTGATTGACCAGTGTTCCCGTTGCTCCATTAGGGAATGTAAGATTCGTTTGAATTTCATCTATAGAGCCATCTAGTCGTTTGGCGATGATATCCCAGCCAGCCCCTCCGCCTTTTACAAAGTTGAAGGTGTAGTTATAATTGACATCAAACTTATACAACCAAATAGGTTCATTCGCTTGATGAATGCCTGTCACTCGTAAGTCTTCTTCAACAAAAATATATTCCTCATAAGGCAGTGTGGGCGTATCAGGCTTAGCAATACCCGGATGATGTAAGAAGACCATGCCTTCAGCATCGGCAAGCTCAGTAATAAAAGCCTTACGTGCCACTTGAGATCCTTCAGGATTGGTGACCGTTACTTTTACAGTGAGCTTACTATCCACCATCTCAGGAGTGACAGTAAAGGTTTCCCCACTACCGGTACTACCTTCCGCATCCCAGTCAATCGTCCAACCAGTCAGGTCATCTACTTCTAAACCGTTACTGTATACCACGACCGTTAAGTCTTTGTCAGCGGTGTCTCCTGGGAAAAAGACAAATCCATTACTAGGACTATCATCCGCTACATCAATATCGGCGACAATGATTGATCCGTACCCTGTCTGCCGGATGAGCTTGAAATTACGCTGCAGCGGGTAGCGGTCTACGTTACCTATATCTTCAAAGGTGATCTGAACATTAGCTTCTTGTACCTTAGCACCCCACGAGGTAACTAGAATCCGCTTTGTGTTGGTATCCACAGATATAGCTACTTGATCATTGGAGTTATCAGCCCCAGCAGCTAAGGTTTTTTGAATATTGGTTGTTACCGAATCATAATCTGAGGTAACATCTGTTCCTTCCTCAAATATCTGATAGGAAGTAAAAGCACTATCCAGTACTAAATTATTGATTAACGTACCATCCTCCCGAGTCGGAATGGTGTGCTGAGGATTAGATAGTACGACTGAATAGGAAAGAATGCCATCTTCTAAATCCTGATGAGACACCGTAAGCCGATCTTCATAGATAGCATTGGTGTTCGTTTCTAATACCCGGCATCGATACTCTACAAAGTCGGTGGCTCCTAACTGATCTAAAAACTCAGTGGAAGGCAGTGTTACTTTAGCCGTCTGGTCAATCAAGTCTGTCCAAGGGCCATCAGCAATACTATCTTGGCCATTTCGGTATGACCAGGTGAAGGCTAATGTGCCATGCAAAATATTTTTAGCAAAACCTTCTAAGGTTACTGTGCTTGGGGTTGTATTACCTTCTTTGGTGAAGAAAATTGCTGTATTCGTTTTAATAGTCAGCTCTTTTGCATCAGCCCCATCAGCAATGTCTAATATTTCGTATCGCTCAGTAAAAAAGTTAATAATACCTTTAACAGTGTGGCGCATCTGGCACTCAAAAATAGCACTGCCATTTACATCATCCGGTGTAATTACTACTGTTCTGTCTGTGCCAAATACAGTATCCTGAGCGCTACCTCCATTATTGATTCTACGCCAGTCGTAAGCAATATCTTCTACACCATTAAGTAATAGCTTACCCCGAACTAAATTGGCTGTTAGGGTGATTTGGGTGAACTCTCGGGTAGGCTCTTGATTAGGGCGAAATCGAAAGCTGTTTCCCCGATCACTAGTAATACTACCAATCACTAAGTCACTAGCCGTCTTGGGAATAGGGTCACTCCATGGAGTTATCCGCCTTCCCCCTGCTGAAAAATTCGCTTGAATCTCAAAAGGGATCCAGCCAGCCATCGGATTAGGATCAGGTTTATCTGTCCACTTCTCTGGCCGGTCCACTTGCGGACGAAAAGGTTGACCATCCCCTCCTTCACTAATTTCAAACTCTTCGTCAGGATTGTTAAGAATATAGTTAGCAAGCTTTTCAGGAAAGTTGCGGTAGATAAAGATCGTTCGCTCGGAGGTTTCCTGACCAATTCGCTCAATATTCCACGTAGAATACTCGGCTTGATCAATCTTTCTTCGGGTCGCCCGATACGAATATTTGGGGTGAGGCGTAGCAAACCAGCCAGCATTGAGTAGTGCTGAGTCCCCTGGCGAACTGGTTGTGGCCGCGGTTAATGTATCAACAATCCCACTCGGGTCAGGTGAGTTGTTGACAGAGTAGCGCACTAAGTCCCCGTTGATTGGAACTTGTACCGGCTCTTGCCAAGGTCGTTTTAATACTCCAGCGTAGTTGAGAATACCCCGGAGCTCCCAGAGCTGATAATCTCCATCGGGTTTCTCAGGGGGCGTATCGACCCAGTCAGGGGGCTGGCTATTCGGGTTGAGGTTGTCCGGAGCCTTAAATTACGGCGTCGGCGGCGTGCCTTGCTGCGGCGGGTACCAGCGAAACAAGAAATTCGGAATATCCCCTACCTCGTAATCACTAGTGACCCGGAAGGGTAAAGAAGGCGCGCTATTTCCCCAACGTACTCGCTTCCACTCGTGAATAGAAGGGTCATACGCCTGCGACCAATTCGCAGCATTCCAAGCGGCATCTTTATCATATGGAAACGGAGGTACCGAGCTTTCAGGAAGATCGTTATCGGTATAGTAAGACCCATCGTAGTCAGGGGCAAACTCCTCGTCATAGGCTAAATCAAAAGTGTCATCTTGCCATGCAATCTTCCAGAAGTTAAGAAAGAACCCTTCATGAGATTCATCGAGTGATATATCAATGATTCGATAGTTACTCCATTCATCAGGTCCCGGCTTATCATAGACATCAACTCCGGGATCAGGAAGATACTCTATGGGTAGTTTTTTGAGCACGTACATGGTGCGAGGAATGCTTGCCTCGCTATTTTCTTGTACGGTGCAGTAGCAATCATGGTATAAGCGGTCAAAGGGGATTTGCTGAAGCCCTTCTAGGTTACGGACTGAAAATGGCCCACCCTCCCCTTTTCTACTACGGTGAGTAGCATAGGTGTCGCTCGGGCGAACTGTATCAATCGTGCTCTGAACGAGGCTTCCAGTATTTTTTTGCTCAGCCATCCGCTTAATTAATTATATTATATATTCTATCTCGGTAATCTTCCACAATTGGAACAATACCTTCATTGTATTGCTTCACGCCTACTGTATCAAAAACAACCAGCAAGAAGAGCATTCGGGCTTTTGGGTTTTCTGCTTCGTTAAAATAGAAGGGATTCAAATAGTCTAGCCAAGTTTTGACTTCTGCTTTGGTATCGATGTAATAGATAATCGCACTTTTACCTTTTGAAGAAGGGAGTAGCCCGTAATTCCCACCATCCAAATCAGGAGCATTCACGATGTCGGGTATGTAGTAGTATTTATTATCGTAACCCTTACGATTCATGGCTTCTCCAATCACATTCCGTAGTCCGTCTGACATCAATCGGTCATTATCAATGTCCCAGTTAGCTTTAATCTTTCTATAATCTCCATGTACACCCTCATGCGTGACCACCACATGCACGTTTTCAAATGGATTGATGATCGCATCTTCATTATGGGCATAAAGTATCATGCTACGAATTACATCATACTTCGGGTGTGTGCTCAGGCGGAGTTGGATTAGATCGACCATATCGTCTAGATCGCCATAAACTTTCGTGTTATGATTACTTCGCTCTTTGGCCATCTCAATTTGCGCCTCCGATACTTTTGTTACTACAAAGGCAACGGTTGCCAAGATCAGCACCCAAATAAATATTCGATACTGATAGCGATTTTTAACATTTTTGAACGCTTCATTTATCGGATTCCAAATTATCTTAAACATCTCTTACTTATATTTTTTCACTATCTTTACTCTATGCGCTATCTATTTATCCTTTTACTATCTATATTCTCTGCTGATCCTGATTTGAAGCATTCCTGTTACGTCAGCCACTCTAAGGCTAGCGAATATCATCAGAAAGTAGATGAGTTGGCGAAAGATTTGGGTATTCAGGATGAGCTTGGCTGGTATACAAGCTTTGAGGATGTAGCAATGCGCCCTAGCTATATTGAGGTTAAGTTCCATGACGAAATTATTGACCGCACTAAACCATATTATCGCTCGACAATGAATATTTCTACTCAAGAACAGAAAGTAGTAATGTATAATCTTGTGCCTTCTCAGGCGCACGTTGTCAGAAACTTTTTGGATGAAATTTGCTCGTGCTATACTACCCAGCCAAAACCCTAGCATCAACACCAACTGCCACCAAGCAAAGCTATTCTCCAAATGCACCTCTAAAGCGTTTATGAACTTACCCCAACTGGCATCCGAGGTCTGATCAATGGATATATCTATATCATTATCCGCTCCGACTACTACATCCACTACCAGCGCATTCACATTGTCTTCTGCATTATGATTGACTGTTACCCCTTCTACAATCACCGTACAGTTAATAGCACTTCCTCTATCGTCAGCAATCACCAGCTTCACCCGGACATTATCACCATCGTTCAGTGGTGTTCCTGTAACGTTTCTCACAGTCAATTCTAATGGCCCGGTGATTGGATCGTTTCTTCGCCAAAATGATCTATTCACATCCGCTGGACTAATATCTCCGGCGACATTAACCCCAAAGTTATCGTAATACCCATTGATGATATGGGTATTGGCTTTATGCAGTTCCATGCCAGACCCCTGAATATCACCCGAAGCCCATTCAGCCGAACCGTCAGAAAGGTTTACAAAGTCCGCAAAGCCAGCATCGCCCACCGTTCGGCCAAAGTTTGCCCCGAAGGCTTTGGCGTAACTTCCTCCGCCACCTTCGGCTACATCCAGGATATTGATGGTAAAGGTCAGAACAGCATCGGGTGCCTCGGTATTGGAAGCAGTCACTTGTACTTCTAGGGTGATATCGT
>CAKZYJ010000452.1 GCA_937884755.1 uncultured Flammeovirgaceae bacterium | reverse complement strand
ATTACTGTAAATTCTTTGAGGCTGTCGTCACCCTCATCCGTAAAGATGCGGATACGATCGGTTGAGAAAACTAAGCGGTTGCGCTCCACGGCCTCGGTAGGATCGTAGGTTACTTTAATGGCTCCCTTTTGCTTGGGCTGCAAGGTCTGGGGCTCAATATCTACCGAAATATGTCCGGGAGTAACCACGTTCGTACTGAACGTTAATGGCTTATCGCTATCGTTGAATACGTCGAAAGTTCGGGAAACCGGCTCTTTGGTCAGCACTTTGCCCATGTTGAACGAGCGGTACTTCACCCGGATGTTACCCATGGCCGTAGGGAAGTCGTCCTGCGGGGTTTTAGGCTTAGGGTTTACATTTCCTTTGATGTATAGCACACTGGTGCTAGGATCGGCATTGGAAGTAACCGTAATGGATTTGCGGAACGCTCCCGGACGGTTCTTAGGGTTGTACTGAGCCACAATGGTGCCTTTTTGCCCCGGTGCCACTGGTTCTTTGGTCCAACTAGGAGTGGTGCAGCCGCAAGAGGCTTTCACGTTGCTGATGACAACTGGCGCTTTTCCGGTGTTAGTGAACACAAACTCGTGCGAAATAGGACCACCTTCTTCTCTCACCGTACCAAAATCGTGGTCGGTAATCTCAAAGGTTAAAACCGGACTTTGAGCAGCAACTATACTCACCGCCAGCAAAAATGTAAATATAAACGACAATTGCTTTTTCATGATTCGGGGTTGATTTCTATGCTTTTCAGATTAACAAACAATTATTATGCGAGATATTTATGAATTTCTTTTTAGAAAAGAGCTTATTTTCTATATGTGCTTCAGTGCCAGTCGTGCCCGCAATATCGGCATTGTTTGGCCTTTGGAGTTCTTGTTAGCTTACCGCATTGCGGGCAATTATTAAATTCAACTTTTTCTTCTTTGTAAATTCGTTCAGCAATTCTCCTCTTGAAAACCTCAATTCCATCATCTAGAAGAGCGAGCATCTCTTTATCGTCTGTAAGCCAGCCAGTTTTGTAAGATAATCTCCTTCTCCTTTCCCGTTGTTCAGAGGATTCGTAATCTCCGTTTTCAATTTTATAGTCAGTTGACCAATGTTTCCAAGCTACTTTCTCCTTAAAAGTCATTAAGTGAGAATGGTGATTGAATATGTAATCAACTTTTTCCTTTTCCATTTTGACTGTCGCAAGTGACTACATAACGGCATAATCTTACCTATCATCTACTTTCGCAAAACGAATTAGAGTTTAAAAGTTCAGAGGTAGTTCCAATTTTCGGTTATGCGTGATATTTTGCCTTATTTTGCAGAAAAAGAAAATATACGTCACTGCGAGCGGAGCGAAGCAGTCTCCTCCCTTTTAAATACCGGAGATGCTCTTTGGGAGATCGCTTCGTCATTCTTACCGCGCGGCGCCCGCTCGCGATGACGAGTTCAATCAAAATTTTACATGGCACGGATACTTACGGGAATACAGAGTTCGGGAAAACCACATTTGGGAAATATTTTGGGGGCTATTCAGCCCGCCATTCAGCTTTCGCGGGATAAAAATAATGAGTCGTTTTTCTTCATTGCCGACTTACACTCGCTTACCACCATTAAAGATGCTGAAACCCGGAGTGCTAACGTGAATGCGGTGGCGGCAGCCTGGTTGGCCTGCGGGTTTGACACTGAGAAAAATGTGTTTTATCGTCAATCTAAAATCCCGCAGGTGTGTGAACTAACCTGGTATTTAAACTGCCTCACGCCTTACCCGATGCTGGCCAACGCTCATTCGTTTAAGGATAAAGCCGACCGTCTGTCGGATGTGAATGCCGGGCTGTTCACCTATCCGGTGCTGATGGCTTCCGACATTATTCTGTACGACGCTAACTTTGTGCCGGTAGGTAAAGACCAGCAGCAGCATCTGGAAATGACCCGCGACATCGCTTCTGCCTTCAATAATCAGTACGGGGAAACTTTTGTCATTCCCGAAGCTACGATTGACGAGAGCCGGATGGTAATTCCGGGTACAGATGGCCAAAAAAAGAGCAAATCGTACCAAAACACGATTGATATTTTTCAGCCCGAAAACAAACTACGCAGACAGAACATGTCAATCGTTACCGACAGCACTCCACTGGAAGAACCCAAAAAGACCGAAGGTGATACTGTGTTCGCTCTCTACAGCCTATTAGCTACTGATGAGCAAACTGCTGCGATGCATAAGAGGTACGAAGGAGGTAACTACGGCTACGGCCATGCCAAACAGGAACTGTTTGAACTAATCAAAGGACAATTTGCTGAAGAGCGAGAAAAGTACGATTACTACATGAACAACCTTCCTGAGTTGCATCAGGAACTGGAAAAGGGGGAGGCTAAAGCCCGGGAAGTCGCCCTGGAAGTACTGGATAGAGTGCGACAGAAATTGGGGTACTGATAAAGAATTAGCAACAGCCAATAAGAAATGACTGTCGCTAATCCACCAATTGGATTAAAATACGTTTACTCGCGCATAGTTCCGTTTCTGAACTGCTCAAAGCGGGATTTTTCTTCCACTCTAGGAAAGATATTATCTTTGGTATTGGCATCGGCGGTGCCTCGGTTAGGGTCTAAGGTGATTTTTACTGCCTCTTTGTCTTTAGCAAATACCTTGGTTACTTGCTGTTCATTTTTGCGCCATACCTCAGCCGGAATGTATTCGGTTTCGGTGGAGCCATCGGCGTAAGTGAATTCTACTAGTAGCGGAGTTACCAGGCCACCTTCGTTTTTAAATGTTACTTCGTACAGGTTTTTCTCACCGTACTTTCGGCGAATGTCATTGTCATTAGTGCGGTTACGGAACTCGCCAAAGTAGCGATCGTCGGTATCGGTAACCGTGATCTCCTGGGGAGCATCTGGCCAGTTTTTAGCATTTTCGCTTTCATTGCTGTTAGCAGAACTGATAGCGTCTTGGTCAGCTGAGACAGTTTTCTCCACCTTGGCTTCGGGGTTGGCAACGCGGTACCACTTTACGTCTTCTACGGATACATCCACGTAATCGGTAGTATAAAACCAGCCGCGCCAGAACCAATCCAGATCCACCGCCGAGGCATCTTCCATGGTGCGGAAGAAGTCAGCTGGGCCGGGTTGCTTAAATTTCCAACGTTGAGCGTATTCTTTAAACGCAGCATCGAACAACTCCTGGCCCATAATGGTATTTCGAAGTACGTACAAAGCCGCTGATGGTTTAGCGTAGGCGTTGTAGCCAAACTGCATAATCTGCTCGGAGTTGGTCATAATCGGGCGGATAAAATCTTTATTACCCGACATGTACTCGCCAATGGTTTCGGGTACGCCAAAGCGAACCGGCATGGTAGGATAGTATTCCTGAGCCGTCAGGTTCTCCAGAAAGGTATTGATACCTTCGTCCATCCAAGTCCACTGTCGTTCGTCGGTGTTCACAATCATTGGAAAGAAGTTGTGGCCAACCTCGTGAATGATCACGGCGATCATGCCCCATTTCTTACTATCGGAGTAAGAGCCATCGGGCTCGGGGCGGCCAAAGTTAAAGCAGATCATGGGGTACTCCATGCCGATGGAAGCCGCGTGTACTGAGATAGCTATCGGGTACGGATATTCAAACGTACGCTTGGAGTAGCTTTCCAGAGTGTTTTTAACCGCTAGGGTAGATTCCTTTTCCCACAGCGGATTACCTTCCTTAGGATAGAAAGACATAGCCAGGGGCTGGTTGTTTTCCAACTTAACCGCCATTGCATCCCAAATGAACTTACGAGAAGTAGCAAAGGCGAAATCCCGCACGTTATCAGCACTGTATTTCCAGGTTTTTTTACCGGATGACTTAGTTTGCTCGTTTTCCCGAGCTTCTTCTTCGGTCACAATCATTACCGGCTGATCGAAGGTCTTACGGGCCTTTTCCATCCGTTGCCGTTGCTGAGTAGACAGTATTTCCTTTTCGTTCTGAATAGTACCGGTAGCCGCTACTACGTGATCGTCGGGCACGGTAATTTCTACATCGTAATCGCCAAATGTCAGGGCGAACTCGCCTTGTCCCAGAAACTGCTTGTTTTGCCAGCCGTTCAGGTCATCGTATACTGCCATGCGGGGAAAAAACTGAGCAATAGTGTATACGTAGTTGTCATCTTCGGGAAAATACTCGTAGCCTGAGCGGCCTCGGTCCATCATGCGGTCGTTGATGTTGTAGGACCAGTCCACACTAAATGATACCTGCTCGTTAGGTTGAAGCGGTTCAGGTAGTACCACTTTCATCATGGTCTTATTAATAACGTACTGCAGCGCCTTTCCTTGAACATTCTTCACCGATTTAATGTCAAATCCGCCGTCAAAATCATCATCATGCATAACCCGCGATTGAAACAGGCGGGCATTTAGGGAGTCGCGTACCCGAGAGGTTTCTATTTGTGGGGTGGCCGAGTCAGCCGCTCGCATATTCTGGTCGAGCTGCAACCATAAGTAGGAAAGTGGGTCGGGAGAATTATTATAATAGGTAATGGATTCGGAGCCGGTGATAGACTGATTTTCGTCGTTTAGCTCCACTTTTATTTTGTAATCGGCTTGCTGCTGCCAGTACTTGTAGCCGGGAGCCCCGGAAGCCGAGCGATATTCGTTAGGGGTGGGAAGTTCAGGGTCAAGCTGTTCAAACTTGCCTTGATACACTTGTGCCAGGCTTGAGGTAGAAAACCATCCTACTAAGCCTAATACTATTAGATGAGCATATTTCATAGTAAACAAAATTTCTGATGGATAGAATGACCGTTCTGCACAGTAACTCTACAAGCTTGCGAATTATTGCGTTCCTTTTCGGATACTAAAAAACGAGTAGTGAGTTATTGGTTGGTAGCGATTATGAAAGGCGCCAGACTTCTTCCTCCTTCTGCCGACCTACTTGCAGCATGAGCCGGGTGGGGCCAGGCACTAACACCAGACGAGTTAGCTGGTTAGGGTATTCGTCTACATCTACAATCACTCCACCTTCGGCTGCCTGATAAGTTACTTCTCCGTCTTCCTTTTTGACGTATTTATTAGCCAGATAAGCCGTGGGCAGTAGTACATCGTCGTCGGGGCAAAGCTCATCGTGTACATCAGCCAGTACATCCTCCAAAAAATCTCCGTACTTCTCCAGCAGATCATCTTCCTGATCATGAATTTCTTCCTCTAAATCATCGTACTGAGGATCATTATAGTCGATCGTGGCTAGTTGGTTTTTCTTCTCCACTAATGTGACTAATGCTTGTTCCAGTTCCTCGTTTTTCATAGGTATATTAATTTTTCCTAAAAAATTTGCGCCCAAAATTCCTAACATTTCTGAGAAGAAACAAAGATACCCTAATAAATTATCGACCAAGTCAAAAAGCAGACAAGTTTCGTAGCTAAACGAACTGGAAAAGAGCGGAGCGGGCGGACGAAGAACCGGTAAAATTTGTAACTTGACCCCCTTTGGTGGTAATTTGGATTCACCAATAATTTTTCTATCGTTTAACCTGAAATATTCCTTATAGTACCCATGGATCAAGCCGTTAAAACCAAAGCCGAACAATGGCTCAACAGTAGTGTGATTGACTCCGAAAGTCAGTCCGAAATTCAGCGCCTACTCAACCAAGATAACGAAACCGATTTGGTGGATGCATTTTATAAAGATTTAGAGTTTGGTACTGGCGGATTGAGAGGGGTAATGGGCGTAGGTTCTAACCGCATCAATAAATACACCGTAGGCATGGCGACCCAGGGCCTTAGCAACTACCTGCTTAAAACCTATCCGGGTGAGCAAGTAAAGGTAGCGATTGCGCACGATAGCCGGAACAACAGTCGCTATTTTGCTGAAGTAACCGCTGATGTGTTTTCAGCCAATGGTATTCAGGTATACTTTTTCGATGGGCTGCGTCCCACTCCCGAATTGTCGTATGCCATTCGTAAGCTAGGGTGCCATAGCGGAGTAGTGCTTACTGCTTCGCATAATCCGAAGGAATACAATGGCTATAAGGCTTATTGGAACGATGGAGCCCAACTAGTGCCGCCTCACGATAAAAATGTAATTGAGGAGGTGGATGCCATTGAAGGGCTGGAAGATGTGAAGTTTGATCGGAATGACGAAAAAGTGCAGATCATTGGCCAGGACGTAGATGAGCAATATCTGGAAGATATAAAGAGTATTTCCCTGTCTCCGGAAGCTATCCAGAATCAGAGCGACCTGAAAGTCGTGTTCACCCCTATCCATGGGACCGGAGTTACATTGGTGCCGCCCGCACTTAAGAAATTAGGCTTTACCAATGTACACGTAGTAGAAGAGCAAGCCGAGCCCAACGGTAACTTTCCTACAGTGGTGTATCCCAATCCCGAAGAAAACGAAGCGCTGAGCATTGCCATTCGTCAGGCTACCGAAATGGACGCCGATTTGGTGATGGGTACCGACCCCGACGCCGACCGGGTGGGTATTGCCGTGAAAAATCCGCAGGGTGAATTTGAAATACTCAACGGCAACCAGACCGGTAGCTTGTTGGTACACTATCTATTGAAAAAATGGAAAGAAGCCGGTAAACTGGACGGTAAACAGTTTGTGGCAAAAACCATCGTGACTACCGAACTAATCCGTAAAATTGCGGAGCACTACGAAGTAGACTGCTACGATACGCTTACCGGTTTTAAATACATTGCTGCGCTCATCAAAGACAAAGAAGGGCAGCAAACTTTCATTGGCGGAGGCGAAGAAAGCTACGGCTACCTAATTAGTGATTTTGTACGTGATAAAGATGCGGTAGCCTCCTGCGCTATGATTGCCGAGATGGCGGCCTATGTAAAGGATCAGGGTATGGGTGTATACGATTTTCTACTAGAAACATATGAGCAATTTGGCCTGTACCGAGAGTTGCTAGTATCGCTTACTAAAAAAGGCAAGAGTGGAGTGGAAGAGATTCGGGAGATGATGCGCAACCTGCGGGAGAACCCACCCCAGAGCATTGCCGGTGAACAGGTGGTTACTATCACCGATTACTTAGAAGGCACCGAAACCGATACCGCATCGGGTACACAGCGTCCTATCGAGTTTCCGGAGTCTAATGTGCTTCAATTTTTCACTGAAAAAGGTACTAAATTATCGGCCCGCCCTTCGGGCACTGAACCCAAAATAAAATTTTACTTCAGCGTGAACGATGAACTACCTGACCGGAGTGATTTTGCTCAGAAATGGGAAGCACTTGGCCAAAAGGTAGATTCCATAGTGGAAGAAATGCAATTGAAGTAGTCTATCTCTCACTTGCTCAAACAGTTACACTAATCCTACCGAGAAATCGAGATAGGAAAGGAGTATTTTGTCTAAAATTTTTCTGTCTGAGACAGTGTATATCTGCCATTAATTCGTAAATTTTTGAACAACCTTACGAGTGTAAGCCAGTGGCTACTCACCCGGATAACAACCACTTCCAGGTTGGCTAAATGAATGATAATGAGGATTATATCCATCATGCACACCATAGCTAACCAAACTAAGTCACGTAAGAATTAATCTATTTATATAACTTTTTTAATTATTTTTATGAATTTTACTAGTATTTTGTTAAATTAGCATTTGTGAATCAGCTAATGACAAAAGGCAAGTAATGATCAAACCTGCTATGTCTTATAAAGAAAAAGAAATTGAAAAAAAGTACTTCTCCATTGGAGAAGTAGCCAAGCAGCTTAGAGTCGCCGCCTCTCAAATCCGTTTTTGGGAAAGTGAATTCGACATTATTAGTCCACGAAAAAATCGGAATGGAAAGCGACAGTTCACCAAAGACGATATTGAGAAAATTAAGCTGGTCTACCACCTAGTAAAAGAAAAAGGTTATACACTACAAGGAGCCAAAGACCGGTTGAAGAACGGAACGCAAGCGACCAAAGACAAGATGGAAATGATTGGTACGCTTCGCGACATACGGTCATTTTTGGTAGACTTAAAACAGAAGATGGATTAGTGAATTCGGTGGTAAACGATACAGCCTCTACTTATAATGCTGCGATATATTCTATCGCCTTAAGTATGACCCCCATGGTGGGGGGAGCTACCGCTCGTCAGCTTATCAACTACTGTGGATCAGCCGAAGCCGTTTATCATAGTAAAGCTGGTCAGCTTACCAAAATTCCGGGAGTAGGGCCCAAACTGGTTAACTCCCTAAAAAACTATCAGCATTTGTTGGAACAAGCCCAGCGAGAAGTTGAGCGTTGTGCACAGCAAAATATTACTATACTTAGCTACGAGCATCCTCGCTATCCGGAGCGGTTACGCCATATTTACGACATTCCTTTGGTATTATACTACCAGGGAAACGCCGACCTGAACCATACTCGCATTATTAGCATTGTGGGTACCCGGCAGGCAACCTCTTACGGATTACGAGTGATAGAGGAAATTACGGCGACATTAGCTAGGTATGATGTGATGATAGTAAGTGGTTTGGCCTACGGCATTGATATGCACGCGCACCGCACCGCCGTACAGCACAATATACCTACTGTAGCGGTAATGGCGAACGGCCTGGATCAGATCTATCCGGCGGTTCATCGGAATGAAGCGTTACATTTTATCCAAAAAGGAGGCTTGCTTACCGAGAATCCGCTAGGGACTAAGCCTGAAGCTATGAAGTTTCCGGCGCGTAACCGGATTATTGCAGGACTAGCTGATGCCGTACTAGTAATAGAAGCGGCTACTAAAGGTGGCGCCCTTATCACGGCTGATCTAGCCAATGACTACGACCGGGAAGTTTTTGCGGTGCCAGGTAATGTTCACCAAAGGTATTCTCAGGGATGCAATCAACTCATACAGCAGCATAAAGCACACCTGCTGAACCGGGGCGAGGATGTTATTAAAATGCTGAACTGGGATTTGGAAACCCCTGTGGTAAATACCACAAAACCACAAGCGAAAAAACTACCTACCGACCTAACCAAAGACGAACAAAAAGTATACAAGGTGCTAGCTGAAAATCCGGATGGATTACTGTTGGATAAAATCAGCTGGTACACCCAACTATCAGTATCTCAACTAGCGGCCGTACTGCTCAGCCTTGAGTTTAAGCAGTATATCAAAGCAAGGCCCGGAAACAGATATCAACTACGAACGGTATGAATAATCAGTGCGGGAAAGTAATGAGCTATGACAAATTATCAGGATTATTATCACGTTCTGGACGTAAACTACAATGTTACCCCGGAGGGGCTTAAACTTGCGTACCGGCAATTAGCGAAGCGCTATCATCCCGATGCCAATGCTGGTGACCGGGAGAAAGAGGAGATGTTCAAGCTAGTGAGCGAAGCTTACGAAGTACTCTCCGATGCCGACAAAAAAGCTACTTACGATTTATCGTTGTTACTGGGGCTTTACGAAGAAGAGAAAGTCCGTACCCGTCGGCGCTCAACCCCAACTCAGCCTCAGTACGCATACCGGCCAGCAGCAGTTTCTTATTCCTGGAAGACTTACATGGGCGTTACGGCTTTAGTAGTAGTTATTGTTGCGTCTATTTTTGCTGTGCCCTTCGGCCTATCCCGTTACTCATCGGAATATCACTACGATAAGGGGCTGGAGTACTACCAAAATGAACAGTACTACGCCGCATTGAATAGTTTGGAGCGAGCTATCGTTGATTTTGGCAGCAAAAATGTGGAGGCCTGTTTATTAGCCGGAACCATCCTAAGCGAAGAATACGGTCAGTACAAGTACGCTATTGAGTACATGGATCGGGGACTAGAATTTACGTCATCAGACGGAGAAAAAGTGCAGTTACTCTACAATAAGGGTTTATATCTGAAAGGAAGTGCTGATTACCACGCGGCTATTCAGCAATTTACGGAAGCTTTAAAATACTGGCCAGAATACGATAGTCTGTACTTTGCCATTGCCAGTACCTACGCATTCAATCTGGATCAATACGATGTAGCTATTCAATATTTCTCTCAGCTAGAGAAGAAGGAAACAAGCTTCGTAGAAGCTGCCTACGGTAAAGCCTATTGCTATTATAAGCTTCATAACTACCCGGACGCTATGCAGTGTGTGGATAGTTACATTAAAAAATACGGTATTGATGCTAATGCCTACGTACTGCGGGCGAAGGTAAAAGCTAAGCAAGGGGATAGCCAGTCGGCTTGTGAAGACATAAAAAAAGCCTCCCGACTACATTCTGGAGAGGCTGAAAATTTAACCAAATCTTACTGTATGTAAGGTAGTCCTCTATTTTAGGCTTTTATTACAAACCTGACGAATGATTTCGTAGGCTTTCAGGTCGCCTAATTCTCCGGCTTTGCTGAGGTCAAGACATCCTTCTTGCTGTAACCCCCGCTCTATTCGGATCACACCCCGTAGATAGTATGCATCTGGGTTTTTAGGGTTGAGTTCAATAATTTTGGTAAAATCATTAATAGCATCTTCGTAAGCCTGTAACTCACGCCGGGCTTGCCCGCGTTGGTAGTAGGCTTGAACTAGATTCTTATTCAGTCTCACTGCTTCACCGTAATCTTCAATAGCCCCGAAGTAGTCCTGGAGAGAAAATTTAACATTACCTCGCTCGTAATAGGCCTCAGCAAACGTAGGATTACTTTCAATAGCTGTATTATAATCTTTCATGGCTCCGTGATAATCCTCAAAAACGATTTTTGTTCTACCACGCAAGTAGTATGCTTGGGTGTTAGATGGATTTAGCTCAATAGCCTGGTTAAAAGCCATAATAGCTTCTTTATACAACCCCTCTTCAAACAACTGCCGTCCCTTATTCACTAATTCATCTGAATTAGGATTAGCGAAAGCCGACTGGGAAACTATTGCTAGTACTAATAAGACATTGGTCATAGCAGTATATCTAATTCTCATACGGATAAATAATTGGTCACTCACATTAATTATACTCAAAATAAGGTATAAAAGACGACTTATGACAATAACTGTCAGTTCGGTAGGTGTAATTTTATATATTTAAATAATAAAATATAGTAAAATAAAACTATAATATTTGATTAATTACTAGGGTAACCAGTTTTTGTCTTTAGTGAGCTGAGCAACTGTTTCGGCTTCAGGACTGCCTTCAGAAGGGGAATAATTGTAGTACCAGGAGGCAAATGGTGGCAAACTCATCAGTATAGACTCGGTGCGCCCGTCAGTATCCAGACCAAACTTGGTACCTTTATCCCACACCAAATTGAACTCCACGTACCGACCCCGGCGCAGGTACTGCCACTGCTTCTCCTGTTCATCGTATGGCTCATTTTTATGCTGATGCATAAGGTGCGTATAAATGGGAGCGAAAGCCTGACCTACTGCTTGTACAAAAGCAAATATATCGGATTTATCCTGATCGCCTGCCGGGGTCAAGCGATCAAAAAAGATGCCTCCGATTCCCCGAGTTTCCCGTCGGTGTTTAATGTAGAAATATTCATCGGCCCATTGTTTGAACTTTGGATAGTAGGTAGCATCGAAACGGTCACAAACTTCTTTAAGCGAAGTGTGAAAAAACCGGGCATCATCTCGGTTAATATAATGTGGGGTAAGATCAATACCTCCTCCGAACCAATGCACGCCGTTACTCATCTCAAAGTAACGGACGTTCATATGGATAATTGGAACCCAAGGATTTTGTGGATGTAAAACAATGGAAACACCAGTAGCGTAGAAATCGGCCTGACTCAGTTTTAGTGCGATCAGTATTTTCTGTGGGGTCTCTCCGTAGACGGCCGAAAAATTGACGCCACCTTTTTCAATAACATTTCCATCGGTAATAACGCGGGATTTACCTCCACCTCCGCCGGGCCGCTCCCAGGTATCAGTCAGAAACTTCCCCTTTTCGTCGGCCTGCTCCAGTGCAGCACAAATATCGTTTTGTAAACCTTGAAACCAGTCGGCAATTTCTTCTTTAGTCAACATCTTTCTAGTATTGATTCGCAGTAATTATTTGTAGCGAAGGTACTGGTTTAATCAGAATGATGCACAAAAAAGCAAACTGCCTGCTGAGTAGCCTTTTATAGTCTGGGAATTATTCCCCCGAAAAATTATCCGGTAGGGGATCAGCTTGAGATATGGTACTAATGCGACCGTGGTAGTTCGTTGAAATAGTGATCGGATTGCTCCAGTCGCTTTTAGTGAAGCCATTGGAAGAGCGAATTCGGAAATAGTACAGGTGTCCGGACATCAGATCTTTAGACGATATTGACAAAAAATCTTGGGTCAACCTTTGTTCGTCAACCAGATGACGCGCCGACACCTCTTCAAGGTACAATTGAACGTCGTAGGAAGTAGCCGAATCGGTGGGTGACCATTGAATTTGCTGTTGCTGAGTTTCCTCGTGGTAGTTCAGCCGGATATCCTGCACGTTAGGAGCATCTAGTTGATTGGCTACTACTACATCATCGAGAAAGGCTCCACTGGCGAGACCCTCTTTTCCTAGGAAACTTCGGTCGCCAACGTGCTGAAAACGGATAATAAATTGCTGAGTATAGTCTAATGCTAGTGCATTCACTAGCGAATCTAGATTAATACTGTAGTACTGGTATTTTTGCTGTTCGGAAGGATTGAATCGATAAGCCTGTTTATAGCTTTTACCGCCGTTGTTACTAATCCAGATACCATTTTCTTCCCGGTTCTCGGCAGTGTGGTCGTACATCCAGAAGTTAAGTTCAAGATTAGATTGATACGAAAGATCCAAATGAAGATCCAATGCACTGGCTGTTAATTTACCGTCGTTCAATCGGCCTAAAGCCAGCGCAGAAGGCTGACTATAGCCGAAGGTATCTACCAACATCGCACTACCTCCGGGCAGAATTAGCTGCTCATTCGCAGTTTGGCTGAGATTTCCCACGCGCCAATAATCGGCTAAAGCAGCCGAATCAAAGGTTTCTTTAAACGGCAGAGAAGCATAGTATTGGCACTGAGGTTCTTGGACTTTAATATCATCCAAGCAGATACCATCGCTAAACGTACGAGTGCCGTCAAAATCATCATCATCGTGCTGCTGAAATCGGTTGAATAATTGAGCAGTTAAGTTTAGCTGATGTTGAGCTGCTAGCTCCCGAATATTCAGGGCGTTAAAATTACCCCAGGCTTTGTGGGCCCAGTGGTTGCCGTCAAAGTTAAGAACCTTCGTAAAACTCTTGCCTGCATTCTGGCTAAAGTAAATACCATCTAATGCATGAGTTTCGTCGTAGTGGCTGAGTATTTTAAAGCTTAGTTCAGGGTTAGTGGCCTGGCTTAGATCCAGGTACAAATCTAGCGCGTTGGTAGTGTACAATCGGTCTACACTGTTTCCTAAGCTAATAGCCTGGTTGTTGTCGGTAGATAATAATTCCACCTTTCCGGTAGGAGTGATAGCAACAGCAGTATCCTGCGTATCGGGCATGCCCCACTTCCAGCAGGGAGCCAAAGAATTAGCCTCAAAATCTTCAGAAAAAGGATAGGATGCGTAAACAATACCAGTTTCCTGTAAAGCTATATCATCCAGATAGATACCGTCACTGGTTAAACGACTGCCTTTAAAGTCGGAATCATCGTACTGTTGAAAGCGGATCACAAATCGGTTGGTGAGTGGAACACCGTGCTGGCGAGCTAGTCTACTTACATTAATGGGAGGGTAAGCCCCAAACTCTTTCTTTCGCCACGGCTCCAGATCAAAATCAAATACTTTGGTGAAGTGATGTCCACCGTCCGGGCTGAAGTAGATACCATCCTGAGGGTGAGTTTCATCCAGGTTGCTTAGTAATTTGAAGGATAGCTCCACTTCGGTTTGTGATGAAAGATCAGCATGGAGGTCAAGGGCATTAGCGACATAATACTTATCGTAGTGGCTTCCTAATCGTAGTACCTGTCCCTGCTGCTCATTGTGCGAAATCACCTCCACCACGCCAAAAGGCGAAGGCGATTGCCCAGGATTAGTAACCGTCGTGTTACCTACTGAGAGGGCAGGCGACCAGGTTTCGCCCTCAAAATTTTCATAAAACGGAAGGGTAGCATACTCAGTGCCTGGTACCGAAATCCGAATATTATCCAGTTGCAAGCCATCGCTGTATTGTTCACTTCCATTAAAGTCGTTAGTGCCGTACTGCTGAAATCGGAGAATGGTTGAGCTAGAGAGGGTTAATTGCTTGGTTTTAGCTAGTAGTGTTAGATCCAAGGGTGGGACAGATCCGGTAGCGCGGGGCACCCAATTATCAAAATCAAAACTATAAATTTTGGTAAACGATTGGCCGCCATCAACACTCAGAAACAGGCCATCTTGGGGTTGGGTAGTCTCAAAATAATGATAGATATCAAACTCCAGTTGAACCTGAGGGTGAACCGATAAATCTAGCGACAAATCCAGACGGTTTAAAGCTGGTTTTCCATCCCCATCGGTTCTTTTGCCAATTCTTGCTACATGGTTGCTGTCTGCGGTAGAAAGCTGTACTATCTCAATCAACCCGTGATTTTTACCCGGTTTAGCAGTCCATAAATCACTAACGGTCTCTGACTCAAAATCCTCATAGAAAATGACCTCCTGAGCTTTGAGTATTGAAGAAGATAGGTAGCAGCAAAGAAAACAGGTAAAAAATATTTTCATAGTTAAGCTTATCTATTCTGGAATAAGTATTTAAATGTAATATTTCTTACAAATATACAGAAAAAAATAAGATAAGTATAATTATTTATTGTAATAATTTAACTCTTGTGACTTTATAAGCCTTTTACCGCATTGAAATATAAGTTTTCACTAAGTAAGGACAGGGGATAATATAGGGAAAAGCAAGAGAAAAAGCCCAGAAGGCAACAGAATAGTACGTATCAGAATGGGTAACCAATACCAATATTGAGTACGCCATTGCTAATTTCTTCCCAGACGTCAAACTTTTGACCAATCCACCGTCCGGTACGCTCATTGGCTTCCGGGTCATATGGTTCGCGAGCGGGATCGTACATTTTTACACCGTAGTCGAAGCGAAGAATAAGAAAAGAGAAATCGAGCCGCAGGCCTGCTCCGGCACCAATAGCAATTTGGGGAATAAACGTATTGAACGAGAACTTGGCACTTCCTTGGCGGGGTAAACCGGTATCGGGATCATCGGGATATTCTAGCAGCCGCCAGACGTTTCCGGCATCAATAAATAAAGCTCCCTCAACAAAGCCAAAAAGCTTTTGCCGGTATTCTATACTGGTTTCTAGAAGTATTTCGCCGGGTTGCTCAATAGCGTAAACGGCGTATCCGCTATTATTTACACTATCAGAGGCAATTGATCCAGGCCCTAAACGGCGAGGAGGCCAGGCTCGGATGCTATTGCTACCTCCGGCGAAGAAGTACTTTTCGTAAGGCAGTACCCGGTCCCTACTGTACGGATAGGCAATTCCGACGTTAACTCGGTACGCCAGTGTTTTATTTTCACCTAGTGAAATATACTGCCGAAAGTCGGGATTGAACTTCAAAAATTGAAAGTAGGCTAATCCCCTATCGGTTAAAAATGTAGTGTCAAGGAAATTGAGTGGCAAGCCACCACTCTCAAAATAGAGTCTCAAGTAGGAAGGGGTACCTCGGGTACTTTCTCCTAAAAGTTCGTTAGCTCCGTAGTTATTAAAATTGAAGGTGGTAGTAAAGCTGGTGCTGGATACAACCGATGGCTCAAACGAACGGTTTAACGGAATACCAAATCTCTCTAAACTCTGGTTCAATAACTCCTGAAAGCTAGAGTCTACGCGAGAATCAATAAAGTTGATGTCGATTGGAGTAAAGTTATACTGAACTTTCTGCCCCTTTTGCCAGGTATAAGCTAGCAAGGTTTGAAAATTGGTTCGGGTATATTCGGGTCGGTTTACGTAGCTGTAGCCAGTCTGAATACGGGTTTTGGGGTTTAGTCTACCAAAATTTTGCTTCCACTGTTCCGGTAGGGGGAAAACAAACTGCGGGAAAGTTATAGATAGGTTCGCACCCGCTTCCCGGCTAGGAAAGGCTCGCCGGTCCTCGATGCTACCTGTCACGGGAGGCACTCCTTCAATGCCCGCCCTGCCACTCAATTCCATAATTTCCAGTCCTCCGAAAACGTTTCTTATTTGAAGCGAGCCGTTGACAAAAGGACCGGGCAATCCCTGACTTACATTCAAACCTACTTCGGCTGAAGTTTGAAATTTCTTTAACGGACTGGCATAGACATTAGCGATAAATTCACCTCCAGTAGTATCGTAGTTGATATTAATGAACTTGAAGATGTCCATATTCGAGAGCTGACGCTGGGTTTCTAACGTCTGCTCTCGACTGTATAGACCATCAGCATCGATTAACACCCGGCGTCCGAGTATTTTCTTGTTGTATTGGTACTTATGGTAGCGGTAAGTAACATCGTTGAGAGTGCTGGTTTTACGTTCTCCAGTGTAGCCGCGTACATCAGAATCGGTAGTGAAAATGATAGAATCTAATCTGAATTGCTCATGATAGCCGCGTTTAGCCGGTTCTCGGATAACGGCATATACCATCACTTCTCGGTTTCCAATGGTTGAGTCTACCTGAAACTCAATATACTGCCGACTAAAATCGTAGTAACCGTTGTTCTTCAGCAAGTTTTCAACTCGCTCCCGTTCTCTCCCCAATTCATCCTGATCGTAAATGCGACCTGGTTTGATAACTCGCGCTCTCGGGCGCTGATTAATAAGGTTTAAAACAGTAGTATCATCAATAAGGTAGGCAATAGAATCGATACGGTACGGCTCTTTTTCAATGATAGTGTAGATAGAAGAAACCTGACGGCCGTCTAACTCCACCCGATGAGTAACCTCTCCGTCAAAAAAGCCTTTGGTATGCAAGTAGCTCTCCATCTGCTGACGAGTCGTTTCAGCCAGACTACTGTCGTATACTGAAATGGGCTCTCCCCAACGCATAAAAAGAGTGCCTTCTTCTTTCTTCCGGTTTAGTTTAGAGACTTTTTCGTCTTCCTTACGCCGGAGTCGGGCCGCCCGTTTATCCTTTCCGTTTACCTGGGCTTCAGCAATTTTCTCGCTGTACTTCTTTTTAACCTCCTCAATCTCCTGCTCAATTTCCTCCGGATCATAATTAGCACGCCCAGTTTCGTATAGCCATACATAGGGTGCTATCGGCACAATTGGTAGCCGCCGGTTTGGTTCCTGACGGTAAAAATCATCGAGTTCGCCCTCATTAACCCGCTGAGCACTCTTGATCTTTTGCTCATAGAGCAAGTATTCCCCCTCATCGAGGTAGCGAGTACCTACACAATTTGCTAGCAGGATACCGAAAATAATTACCGATAAGTTGTGTATACTTGAACGAATACTCACGGTTGGTCTAAAAATATACTACAAGCGAATGGTTCCGAAAAAGTTGCTAAAGCTAGCAAAGTCCCTCCAACATAAGAAATACCGATACCAAGAACAGTTATTTTTAGTAGAAGGGGCCAAGAGTATTGTAGAGCTGCTTGGGTCTTCATTTACTGTAAGAACGTTGATTGGTACCTCAGTGTTCGTGAACCAGCACCGATCCTTAATTGAAAAACACATTTCTGAAACATCTGTTTATCTAACCAGCGAATCAGAAATTTCATCAGCTAGCTCATTCAAAAATAACAATACCGGCATTGCTTTAGTTGAGATGCCTCGGACTAAGACAATCCCGGTGACCTTTGACGACTACGTTCTGGTACTGGACAACATTCGTGATCCAGGCAATTTAGGGACAATTATTCGTATTGCCGATTGGTACGGTGTTGCGGGCATCGTAAGTTCGCCGGAGACTACTGATGAATATAGCCCGAAGGTAATTAGTGCTAGTATGGGCTCATTTCTTCGAGTACCCTTTTTCCGAGCTAACTTAGCTGATTTTCTGTCAAAAACAGAGCTTCCGGTTTATGGTACACTAGTAGGACAGGGCACTTCGGTACATCACACTAATTTTGCTGAATGCGGGTTAATTGTGCTGGGCAGTGAGTCGGAAGGAATGAGGCGCATCTTAGCGCAGTATATTACCCAGGCTGTCCACATTCCTCAGTTTGGTACCGCTGAATCACTAAATGTAGGCATAGCAGCGGCTGTACTTTGCGACAACGTGAGAAGGAAGTTGGGAGAGAAAAGTGATGCCAAGATGTAAGTAGCACCCTAGATGGCTTTTTAAAGCAACAATCAATACACTACTACCAATATAGATACCACCGCTTACTTGCTATTTCTTGAGCTAGAAGAAAGAAGTATCACTGCTGGCTTCCTGCATCATGTTTTCGGCCAGTTCTTGGCCTAAGTAGCGATCAATAATGTAGTGCGCAATGTACAGCAGTGGAGTTAGTAAGATAGCAACTACGAACTTGTAGCTATAATTAACGATGCCTACCGAAATAACCTGGGCAACCGACCAGCGAGTACCGGCTGGGGCTAGAAAATAGAAGGCAATAAAAAGAACCAAGTAACTATCAATCAGCTGAGAAACGAGTGTGGAGCCAGTGGCCCGAAGCCAGATTCGGTTGCTTCCCGTAATGCGCCGTAATTTCTGAAACACGAAAACATCCAGTAACTGCCCAAGTAGAAAAGCACACAGTGAACCAACGATAATCCCCAACCCCTGCCGATAAACCCGATTAAAGGCAAAGTTTACGTCGAATGGGTTACCCTCAGCATCTTGACTGTTTACATCCAACCAGAAGTCAGCGGGAGACAAACTAGTAGTGATAGATATCACAACAAAAGCATAGGCGATAAAGCCTGCCGTTAGAAAGCTGATTTTCCGCACTCCGTTTTTTCCGTAGTACTCGTTGATAATATCGGTAGTAATAAATACCACCGGCCACAGTACTACCCCGGCTGCTAGGTTGAAGTCCAGTACAAAATCGTCGAGTAGGGGAAGTTGAGCGCGAGGAACACCTAGCGTATCTTCTAGGGAGAATATTTTGACCCCGATAAGCTCGGCGATAAGGGCATTCGTTAGAAAAATGCCACTTAAAACAATGAATAGATTAGATTTTTTAGTTTCAGTAAGGGTAGCAGTCGGCATTATTCCTCTATGGTGATGTCGTGGCCTTCAATTGCCAACAACGTGTTATCAAAAACGGTTTTGGCTTCATCTAATAAAGGTGTCAGATCGCGGTATCTACTGGAGAAATGACCAATGAGTAAAGTACTTACCCTGGCCTTTTGAGCAATAGTAGCTGCCTGCACCGTAGTGCTGTGGTAGCGCTGTTCGGCAAGCTCCTCCTCATTGTCCATAAAGGTAGTTTCATGGTACAGTAGATCTACTCCTTGCACCCATTCAGCTAGCTCTTCAAAATAGCGAGTATCGGCACAGAAAGCATAACTTCGGCTTTTGCGGGGTGGAAGGGTAAACGTTTCGTTAGCATAGCGAACACTTCCGTCATCATTAGAAATATCTTGCCCATGCTTTAGTGCTATAATCTCTTCCACCGTGAGAGCTTTTGGCATAGTTTCTTTGTTGATCCTGCGGGGCTTGGGCTGCTCCTTGAATAAAAACCCCCAGCAGGCAATGCGGTGTTGTACGGGGAAGGTAGTAATAGTAAGCTTTTGATCTTCAAAAATAATCTCGGGTTGCTCAGCCTCTAAGCCTACAAACCGAATTGGGTAATTGAGTACGGTCTGAGATACCTGGAACTGCACAGTAAGTATAGTATCTAAGCCAGGCGGCCCATAGATTACCAGAGGAGTGTCGCGCCCGTTTAAACTCAACGTGTTCAGCAGGCCGATCAGTCCAAAGAAATGATCACCATGTAGGTGGCTAATGAAGATATGGCTAATCCGGCTAGTGCGAACCCTATAACGGTTCAATTGCATCTGGCAGCCCTCGCCACAATCGATAAGAAAGCAGCGAGAACCTACGGTAAGCAGTTGGCTGGTGGGGTAGCGGCCAAATGCGGGAGTTGCCGAATTAGAACCTAGTATTTTAAGCTGAAATGACAAAAACTAATCCTTACCGTTATCACTTTCAGAAGCCTCGCTATTCAGATCATTCTCTATCTGGTTTAAAAAAACCGTATCTACAGCTTCCTCTACGGTAGGAGAAATGGTTAGTACACTATCCAACTGAGAAATTTTGATCAGCTTTACTACATGATCGTTCAGTTCTGCTAACACGAACATTCCACTGTCTTCGCGGAAAACCCGGTTGCCAACCAGCAATGCGCTTAGTCCCGACGAGTCGGTATATTTGATATTCGACATGTCAAGAATCATGTTCTGCGTACCTTCGGCGTGCATAGTAATTAGCTCGGACTTGAGTTCTGGAGCTACCGAAGCGTCTAATTTTTCTTCGTCTAATTTAACTATGGTGTACTTTTCTTGTTTATCAACTGCGTATTTCATAGGCTAAAGCCAGATTATATAAGATAAATTTTAAGATTAACTATAGGGTGCTCATTATGTTTCTCTCTACCCGCTGAAGGATATTATCAGTTTTATCCCGAATAAATGATCGGTTAATTAGCTTTTCGTAAAGTTCAATGTAGCGAGCCGAAATTCTTTCCACTACTTCTTCAGTCATTTCGGGTATCTGTTGCCCCTCCTGACCCTGAAATCCTTCTGATATGAGCCACTGACGAACAAACTCTTTGGACAACTGCTTCTGGGTTTCTCCCTTTTCCTGCCTTTCTTCGTAGCCTTCAGCGTAAAAATATCGTGAAGAGTCAGGAGTATGTACCTCGTCAATCAGATGAATCTGTTCATCAAACTTACCAAACTCGTACTTGGTATCTACCAGAATCAATCCTCGATCCTTTGCATGACGCGAACCCTGTTCGTAAAGCTGGCGGGTATACGACTCTAACTGACGGTACTCTTCTTCAGAGGCCAATCCTTGCCGAATAATTTCTTCCCGGGAAATATCCTCATCGTGCCCCTGTTGCGATTTGGTAGCCGGAGTAATGACCGGCTCAGGAAGCCGGTCATTTTCTCGAAGTCCTTCGGGTAGAGGCACGCCACATATGGAACGTTTACCATCGCGATACTCTCGCCAGGCGTGTCCGGCCAAGTAACCTCGGATCACCATTTCAATTGGGAAAGGTTCGCAATTAAAACCGATCATCACGTTAGGATCAGGCATACTTATTACCCAGTTGGGAACAATATCTGAGGTAGTTACCAGAAAATCGAAAGCAACCTGGTTGAGTACCTGCCCTTTGTACGGAATTGGCTGGGGCAGAATTACGTCAAATGCCGAAATGCGATCAGTGGTAACCATGACTATCTGTTGTTCTAGATAATAAACATCACGAACTTTACCCCGGTAAAACCGGGTTTGGCCAGGGAGTTGAAAATTTGTTTCTGAAAGCGTTTGGCTCATGAAGTAGGAAAAAGTGCCGCCTACGGCAAAAGAAATTAATATATTGGCACAAATTTACGAATAATAACGATTTTCGAGCGAGCTTCTTACGTTTATTACCCAAAACGATAGCTACAAGATGATATACCGAGCAGTAAAGCGAGGACTGGACGTTATTTTTTCGGTAACTGCTCTGGTAATGTTAGGACCCGCCATTGGTTTAATTCTATCTTCTCTTTTCATCATGACGGGTACCTCACCGGTATTTGTGCAGCGCCGGGTCGGTTTTAGAGAGCAGATTTTTTCTCTCTACAAAATAAGAACGATGTATTCTAATGAGATGTATAAATCCAGACCAAGACTGAGAAGACTTTGTTGGTGGCTTCGTCAGTATTCTGTTGACGAGATTCCTCAGCTTTGGAACGTGCTGAAAGGAGATATGTCGTTGGTGGGACCCCGGCCGCTACTGGTAGAATACTTACCGCTCTACAATAATTATCAGCGAAAACGGCATACTGTAAAGCCAGGGATGAGCGGATGGGCGCAGATAAAAGGACGTAATACAGTACCCTGGGTGGAGCGGTTTGCTTTGGATGTGTGGTATACTGAACATCAGTCTCTTCAGCTAGACATCCAAATTATTTTCTATACTGTACGGCATCTACTTCGGCCCACTGGAGTGCGACCGGAGGGACTATCAACTGCCGAAAAGTTTACCGGGAATTAACCGCACTCAGATTCCGTAGCTCCTTTACCAAAGTGCTGTCAGTAATAGGAACTAGAGGTACAATTTCTTCTTGCTCCTGCAACTGATAGAACTGACCAGCATGCTCTAAAAATAGTCTTCGAACACTTTTTGCGTTAAAGGCAATCACTTTGTAGGGGGCATCCTCGAAGCTGCCATGTAGGAAAAGCTTATCATCGTAAAATTGATAGTGAAAAGTGTGATCAGTATTAGCTATCCGCTCGACGGCGATGTTTGCATCATCTACAGTATTATTTTGTAGAGCTTGCTTCTGAGGAGCTTCAAAGTCGCTGTAATCTAACTCAATAGGATCTTCAGAAAAATCTGCAGTCACACTAGGTCGCCGAACCGTGGGAACTATTGTTTTTTCTTCCTTCGTGATTGCTGGTTGAGAATCGGTAGTTTCTTCAATTATTGGAGCTGCCTCTACAATCTCATTTTGTTGTTCCGGCACGGCAAGAGGTTTAGGTGCCTCTAAGTCAGCTTTGGTGGTATAATCCTCAAATCCGCCTTCTGCTATATTAATCTCATACGGAATTTCGGACTCAGTAGGGGCAAAAGTTACGTAAGTGGCTACTGAAGTTATTACTAGGGCTGAAACAACTGCTGCGGTTTTGAAGGTAGATCCAATAAACCAAGGAGTTTGCTCAATGGGGACCTGATCAAGACGAGATTTTAGCCCTACCTTTCGGGTTTCGCTAAGAGCTTGATGTATCTCCTGCTGCAGCTTCATTTCGCTTTGCAGTAAGGGGTCTTGCTGTATCTTCTCCTCAAAAGCAACTCGCTCGCTATCCGAGAGTTTACCTTTCAGATAGAGATCTACCTGCTCAGAATATGAAAAATGCTGATCCATAGGTACTAGTCTAGAAAATCACTGGCCGAATAGTTGGCTTTTACTAAGCTATCCAACCTTTTTTTGCATTTATATTTTTTGGTTTTGGCCGTTTCGGCGTTCGCAAAACCTAATTTATTGGCAATATCTTGTAAAGACATATCATCGAAGTAGTAATACATCAGAATTTTCTGGCAAGTATCACCCAATTGTGCGATACACTCATGGATAATCTTACTTCGTTCTAAGCTCTCGTCGTCAATAAACTCTACCCCATCTTTTTCTTCGTGCGACAACCGGCTTTTCCGGTCTAGCTCCTTCCGCCACAAATTCAAACATATGCTATACAAATAGGTGCTGATTTTGGAAGTAAGCACCAACTGGTGGCTTACCGCCTTCTGCCAAAACACAATCAGAGCCTCCTGATAAATATCTTTTGCTTCTTCCTCAGTGCCATTCTTCTTGATAATTGCCCGGGTCATCATACGATAGTACTTACGGTACAACTCATCAAGTGCTTTTTCATCTCCTCGACCTATACGATCTAGTATAACACTGTCTTTCATTACAAGAAGCCTACATAGGTTAATACGGGAACTCGGTAAAACGTAACCGGTTACGTAAGGTATTTCTATAAAATACTAACGATAATCCTTTCAGTTTCTCAAAAAGAGTCAATCAAAATACCTAATTATCAAAACTGTTACAAAGAAAACCACTTTTCCGGACTATTATCTTTCGATATAACTAGTCTTCTATGCATGTGATTTTTGACTAAATAAATAATTATTTGCACTTATCAATCTGGACTGATACTGCTTTCACTGGAATATATCCCTTTTCGTGCCCCCAAGAATTATATACATAAGTGGCAATCTGAGCAATTTCGATGTCGCTAAGTGCTTCGTTTGCAGGCATCGGCTGTTGATATTCAGTGCCATTCACTATGATCTTCTCCTCTAACCCGTACTTAATAAGGCACAAAGTTCTTGCCTGATTTTCCAGCATATAATCGGATTGAGCCAAGGGAGGAATTAGCCGACCTAAACCGGTACCGTCCTCTTGGTGGCAGTTACTGCAATGAGCCAGATACAACTGCTGCCCCTGAATCATGTACTGTTCGTACCGTAGCTTATCCGAATAGCTAAGCTCTTTAGTAGCTGAATTCTGAAATTTGCCTCCATCACAGCCCATCAAGACTAAAGGCCAAACCAATAAAATTAGCTTTTGCATTATTATGAAGCAGCTAATTCCTCTTCTTCGCGAAGTAACCGTCGGATATCATTCATTAGAACATTTACCTGTTCAGGAACAGTGCCATCGTACATTCCTCGGATACGAAGGTCCTTATCCACTAAAATAAAGGCCCCGCTATGGATGAATCCACCAGGAGCCTCTTCGTCTTCCATGGCGGTAACCATGTAGCTTTTGAGACCCATATCGTAGATCGCTTGTTTATCACCGGTAACGAAATGCCATTTATCACTAGACACGCCCAGGCGCTCGGCATAATCGTGCAACAGACCTACTGTATCGTATTCGGGATCAATAGTGTGGGATAGAATAGCTACCTCATTGTTATCTTCAAATTCTTCGTACACCCGCAGCATTTCTTTTTTCATGACTGGGCAAATAGTAGGACAGGACGTAAAGAAGAAATCGGTTACGTACACCTTTCCATCAAAGGTATTGGGGGTAACCAACGTACTATCTTGGTTTACAAAAGCAAAGTCGGCTACCTGATGGTAAACAGTGTCTTGCTTTTGTTCGTCAAAGTAGCGTCTTCCCAAAATTGGTAGAGTCTCATTTTCCTTAGTGGGAGAGTTACAAGAGAACATGGTAAGATAAAGTAAGCTGCTAGCTAGCGTAATCAGTAATATTTTCATAGGTAAGATTTTCTAGAAGGTTAACGGTAGTGATTAGTGTCAAATTCCCCAATAGACTAGTTTTTATTCTTCGTACGGATTCGCTTATAAACCTGAATGGCAGTCATTAACACTACAATGAAGATAACCAGCCCTACCAATCCGTATGCCATACTGAGGGTGCTTTTGAGCGTTACCAGAAAAACTACGGCCACCAGAATAATGGTGGCAACTTCGTTCCAGATACGTAGCTGTTGAGAAGTATAGCGAACCTCATCGCGCTGGAGCTGAAGATACATACGGTGGCAGATCAAATGATAGATATACAGCGCGACTACAAATCCTAGCTTAATCCAAAGCCAACCGGGCATATTAGCAGCGTAAACGTGCAGAAAGTATGAACCTAGCAATAAGGTGATAACAGCTGATGGCCAGGTAATGGCAAACCACAAACGTTTAGACCACAGTTTCAAATTCTCTAGCAAAATAGTCCGTTTGGGTTCGGATTCAGCGTGAGCCTCTACCGTATAAACAAATAGACGAACAATATAGAATAGCCCGGCAAACCAAGTAACAATAAAGATAATATGAAGGGCTTTTATGTAAGAATAGGCCATAACTGCATAGTTGCGGACCTAAAGATACACAGAGGTACGAAATATTAGTGTGTTATGGTGTTAATGTGTTCACGCGTTCGTGAAATGAATAGCTTTTAGCACATCCGGTGACCTCCTGAGCATTATTCCACAACGGCCTGGACAACAATTAGAGGCGATCGCGAATGGGCAGATTAATAAATACATTGGTACCGGTGCCTTCTTCACTTTCCAGCCAGATACTTCCTTGGTGCTTCTCCACAATATTCTTAGCCAGATATAGCCCTAAACCAGCCGATTCTTCTCCGTTGGTACCCCGCCGGGCGGCTTTAGTAAATTTGCTGAATAGGTAAGGACGGAGCTTCTTAGGAATACCAATTCCCTGATCGGCCACCGATATATTAGCGACATTAGCGTAGCGAATGACTTTTACTACCACTTCACTGTCTGGTTGAGAGAATTTTATGGCATTGGATAATACATAGGAAAAAGCTCGCTCAATGGCCTGAGGATCAAAAATGATATGTATTGGCTCATCAATATCTTCAAAATGCAGCTTTACCCGTTTTTGGCTGATAGCTTCCGAATTGTAGTTATCGACCAGATTGCCCAGGAAACGATTTAAATGAGTAGGAGATGGCTTTAAGTCAGGGTTTTCTTCGTAGCAACGATCCAGGTCAATCAGATTGTGAATGATGCTTTTCAGATCGGCACAATCTTGCTCAATAGCCGCAAAACACTTTTGCTGGTCTTCATCCGCCATACTTTCAAAAAATGCCGTCAGCATGTGATTACACGAACGGATTCGGGCAATTTTTCCCTGCAAATCGCGACCAATCCGGGCTAAAACTTCCTCTCCTGAAACTGAATCGTTAATCATAATACTACTTGTAAATACTTGCTATATAGCTGTTTACAAGTTTATCAAAGAATACACTTAATTAATGGTCAAAAATTATAGCAACCATATTATGTGCTTTATTTTATATTTTATACAAATAATCATATTCTAACTAATAAAATACAATTGATGAAAGTAACCGATATTATGTTGACCTATTTCTACAGAAAACAAGGGGTGTTACTCTCGTAATTCGCTAGAAGACGGTTCAATACTATATTGCTAACTAGTTATAAATTAAGAAGAGAGTTTTACTCGGGTAGAGATGGTTCGTGGTGGTAATAGTGAATTCTGAATAGGGCTGCTGCCACAAAAAAGTTGGTTAACAACAGTAATAAGGGGGGTATACTAAACATAATAAGTAGAAAATATATCACAAAAGTATAGAATAACCACTGAAAAAACTTTTCTTCTGGTATGACCTGTAATAACCGGCTATGGTAAATTACCATTAGAAAACTTATTAATAGGGGAATGTGCCACCCGGCAGTTACCCAGCCTACTTCCGGGCCAAACTGCCGCAGCAACACTGCAAATTCTGGCAGTAAAATTAATGCCACCGTTAGCAGGTTGGTACTAAAACGTTGGGTTAGAGAAATGGGTAAATTCCGAAAAAACAGTAAAGAAATATGCTGAAAATGGTGGTAACGATACATGAGCATAGTGTGGCTGAATCCGCTAGCCAATACGGTTACCGTTAGCAGACGATAATCGTATGTATCGTGCATGTATAACTGCGCAGTAATTAACAACAGGCCTAAAGACAAGAGTTTGGTTAAAAGTAGTGAAACCGGATATTGCTTTAGCAAAGCAATCCCAAACCATAAATAAACCGGTTTAACCATCCATCGATTTAGCCTCAGCGTAAACATAGAGGTAGTCCTACCAGTACCCGGATGATAGGTTTTATGAATTGCCCGCCAGATACCAAGGGTATAAACGATCAATAGAAACACAGCTCCCAATGCTACCGAAGGCCACTGCTGGTAGTAAATTGCCTGAAAAACTATTATTCCCACATAGATGGTTGGCAATAAACACTGTAGTAGCATTACCCACATCCAAACCACAATCTGACGCAATAGAGGCAATAAGGTCGTCTCGCGAATCCACTCATAGCCAGGTGCTTCCAACTGTTGCGATGTGAAGACAATAGCTTTTAAACAGAATAACCCCCAGGCTATCAGCACAATACCAAGTACATAGGCTGACCCAACGGTGGCCTGAATCAGGTAAATATGTTCGGTGGGGCGGAGTATTCCTAAGCCGAACCCCAGCAGTACGAAGAAGAAACCTATATTTTCCTGATAAAAACGTACTCCCAGTGTGCGGATAAGCAGGCGTAAGTCAATGGGCAGTTTATTCAACTTCGTAGATTGTTTTATTCCGAACCTCGTAAATACGGTTGATGGGTAACTTTCCAGCTGGAAATTCCTGATGGGAGGATAGAAGAAATGAACGGCCAGCAGATGCATAGTGCCGGATAAGTGCATACAGTTGGTCAACTGTAGAAGTATCTAGTGTGATGAGTGGTTCGTCTAACAATACCAACTTTGAACTGCCTAACAGAGCTAGCACTAGCGAAAGCTTCTTCAGCATACCGCTGGAGTAAGAGCCGCAGGGTTGATACAAGAACTGCTGTACACCTAATGCTTTCCCCAAACTGTCAATTTGTGATTGCTGGGCTCGCCGGGTTTTAGCCACAAATTGTATGAGATCTCGCGCTGAAAGGAATTCGGGATATAAAGGTTCGGCCTCACCGTAGTTTACCTGTTCTCGGTAGCCGATTCTCTGCTGCTGTGCGTTAAGTTCATATAAACTGATATTGCCCGAAAATGGTAATAATCCCGCGAGGCATTTGAGTAAAGTAGTTTTACCCGATCCATTCTGTCCTTTCAACCAGTGTATACCCGGTGGAATACTTTGCTGAGAAATCTGTAATGCGGTAAACGCTCCGTACTTTTTCTTGAACTCTACAAAATTGATCATGTTTCAGTCAACTATTATCTCTTTTTTGGAAAGTAATTTCTTGATAAAAATTCATGGCGACACAAAATAACACAAAAAATTATTCCAATAGAGCATAAAATCAGTTATTTTTATTGTTGGGCAGGGTTACCATCCTGCGTTTTCGTCACTAACCAAAAAACCGTGAAATGTATACATTACGCCTAAACCTAATTGCTGCTACTTTATTTGTTTTCCTCTTTTCTGCCTGTAAACACCCTTGCGACTGTGAGGATGACGGAGTAGAACCCTGTGCGTTCTCTTACGAACGTGCAGCCTACACTCCTAATGGTGCTCCTGGCGATCAATTGGTAGCTCCGGTCTTTGATGCAGACAAACCCTCGGGAGCATTTTCCGCTCGTCCTGCAGGTCTGTCTATTGATCCGAAAACTGGAGTAATTGACGTGAATGCCAGCGAGTTCGGTAAAGAATATAAAGTCCAATTCCGTATTAAAAATTCGGAAGTAATTTGTGAGACGAATATTTTTATTGATGAGCCAGAAGCTGAAAAGTGTTCATTCAGCTACAGTAAAGAAGGAGTAGTGGCTCCGGGAGAAGCTGATTTTCTGACTCCTACGTTCGCCGATGGCTATCAGCCCAAAGGCAAATTCACCGCGTACCCTTCAGGTTTGGATATTAGTCCCGATAAAGGTATTGTGAACGTGAGTGCCAGTGCTTCGGGAGTGCAATACTTTATTACGTACATCTCCGATGATATGAAAACCATTTGCCAGACTACTTTGCTGATCACGGGCGTAGACTATCCGGAAACGATTATCAACTTTGACGAAGGTGAGCGTATTTTAGAACCATATTTCAACGAACAAGGCGACGGACGATCTACCTTTGGTAGTTACGAAGCTTCTCCGTCCGATTTAGCATTCGTAGAGACTCAACAGGGAGTACAAAATGGCTCAATTGATCTATTTACTACCTTAGCTATTATACAGGAAGAAGAGTTCAATGGTCAGCTACCGGAAGGTTTTTTCCGGGACTATACCATTAGCTACACCTTATTCGATGATAATGAAACTTCCTCCACGGCAGAGTTACGTATTTATTACTACAGCAGCCTGGAAGCAGCTCAGGAGTTAGCACCGGAGCTATTGGAAGCACTGGAAGATCGTGGAAATTTCACCGGCAACAACGGACGAATAGAGAAGAAGCCTAAGTATGCTATGGCTATTGGTGCAGTACGTTAAGAAAATTTGTCACCTATGCTGAAATGGAAGATAATATTAATTATTGCTTCTACCTTTTTGTTTTGCTCATTCTCCAGTGTAGCGCAATCGAATGAGGATTTAGCAAAAGGTTACTTTCAGAAAGGCGAAGCGTTATTCGACTTAGACAATGCTTCGGAGGAGACATATGATGTAGCTATCCAGTATTATCAAAGAGCAATCGATATTTTAGAGAGTTCACATATACATAATATTATCTTAGCCAACTGCTATCAAAGAATCGGAAGTATCTACTATGACCGAGATGAACTATCTACAGCAAAAGATAAATATCACCAATCCCTTGCTGTAAAAAAATCTATTAGTAATGCGGGTGACTCTTTATTTTTTAGCGATTATGTTTTTTTAGGTAACATCTACTATTTCTCTGATCGTTTTGATTCAGCTCAATATTACTACCAAAGAGCCGAAGAAATAGCTATTGACGCTAACGAGCAATTGGCAGATATTGAGCGAATATACAACTCCTTAGGAGTATTTAACTTTTCGTTAGGAAATTATCAAAAGGCTATTACCTACCATGATAAGGCCCTCTATGTTATGCCGCAAGAGGGGTTTGACTACATCATGGCTGAAGTAGCTTTCACCTATAATACAGCTCTTGCTTTATCTAGACTAGGGAGGTATAATGAATCTATTCGTCGATACAAAAGTATATTGAAGTACGAAATTCATTTACCCTTTTTGTATCAAGGTTTAGGAGAATCGTATCTGAATATCGAGAACTATGACAGTGCTTTATTCTTTCTCAGAAAAGCTGATCGTAGCGCGCATCCGTCTTTAGACATGGCGATTAAGAATAGCTTGGGAATATTGTTTTACGAAACAGATAAATATGATTCAGCTATTTCGTATTATCAATATACTATTCAAACAAATGAGGCAAAAAACAGGGGAAAGAATACTTATGTGACTCGTGCCTACGAAGGTCTAGGAGATATAGCCTTATCTTTAGAAGACCCAAAGCAGGCTTTGTATTATTATCACCAAGCACTAATAAATACTACGTTTGATTTTGATGATGTTAACGTAAATAAAAATCCGGATGAGAGACATCAAGCCATATTACCATTGCAACAGTTCTTGGTGCTAAAGCAAAAAGGGGAAGCGTTTTTTGCTTACTATCAACAAAATAAGGATACAGTTAATTTGGTACATGCGCTTAACTGTTTTCAGGAGGCGATCCGGGTGGCGCGGCATACGCAGAAAACGTACGATAACGAAGAGGCTAAGCTGTTTTTTGTGAATAAAGTACACTCAGTATACGAGCATGCTATCCAGGCAGCCTATCAATTATATCAGCATACACAGGAGGAACAATATGCTCACCTGGCACTACAGTTTTCGGAGAAGAGCAAAGCTTCGGTGCTATCCGAAATTTTGCGGGAAGTAGACATCAAAACATCGGGTACGGTAAACGATAGCTTGGTTAACGAGGAAAAATTGATTAAGCAACAGATTACTGCCAACCGCCTTAAACTAGTAGAAAGCAGTGACTCAACTCAGAACGAAGAGTACCGGCGTAAACTAAATGACCTGGAGATTGCTTTGGCACGAGTAGTAAAACAGCTGCAGCGTGACGAAAAATACTATCAACTCAAGTATCAGGAAGATACGCTGGATATAGCGTCGTGGCAGTCGCAACTGCTGACGGATGATGATCTGCTACTGGAGTATTTCACGGGTGAGGATCAGATGTATATTTTTGCCCTCAGTTCAGACGCTCTCACTATGCACCAGGTACCGATGGACAGTAATTTTCGGGAAAGCTGGCAGCACGTACAAGACCACTTGTTTGCGTACGACTACGGCGACGAGTATCAAGCTCAATGGGGGCAGCAGTTGTATCAACGTCTGTTGACTCCAGTAGCCGAGCATCTCGCTGGCAAACAACGTTTAGTTGTTATTCCTTCCGGAGAACTGAGCTATTTACCTTTCGAGCTGCTAACGAATGTTGACCAGCCTGACCGCTATCTGCTACACGATTACGTTATCAACTATGCTTTTTCAGGAGCATTACTGCACGAAGCGCATAGTCGCGGTGAAGAAGGCGAAGAACAGAAGGTGTTGGCAATGGCTCCGTTTGCCGGGCAGAATGTTCGTTCTCTGAGAGACAATGGACTCAACCCACTATACTTTTCCGGAAAAGAAGTGGCTAGCGTAGGCGGAAGTTTGTACCTGGAAAAGGAAGCGACCAAGCAGCAGTTTCTCAAAATTGCCGGCTCTTACAACATTTTACATTTGGCCACCCACGCTTCGGTAGACGACGAGAATCCGTTACAGTCGTTTATTGCGTTTTATCCCCAAGATGAAGAATCTATTGCCGGGTACCGCTTGTACACTCACGAGCTATATAATCTGCGGCTTGATAGTGTGAATCTGGTAGTGCTTAGTTCGTGCGATGCCGGTAACGGCCGTCTGGTGAAAGGAGAAGGAATTATTAGTCTGGCTCGGGCTTTCGCCTACGCAGGGTGCCCAAATATTGTAACTACACTGTGGAAAGCTGATGACCGAGCTGCTGCTACTATTGCTTCTCAGATGCACGATTATCTCAAGAAGGGCTACGCTAAAGATGAGGCACTTCGCCAGGCTAAACTTGACTATCTGGATGATCCTGATATGAAGGGAGCTACTACTCCCTATTACTGGGCTAATTTTGTATTTATTGGTAACCCAATGCCCATCTACGAAAGCTCTCAGTGGGTATGGTGGTTGCTTGGTGGAAGTGTGCTACTTATTATCGTCGCCATCGGGTTCAGAAGAATAAAAACACCCATCCGAAAACAGCCCGCATAACAGATCTTAGTACTTCATTTTCAGTAAGCGCAAGCGCCACAGGTAAAAGCTGCTAAGTGAGTCTTCGTAAATGTGATCGTCGCTTTCGTGAATCTTCTCCAGCATGCTTACCGCAGTCTCAATCTGTCCGTCCTGCAAATAAGCCAGCGCCAGATAGTATTCGGCCTTGTCTTTAATCATGAAAGCATCTTCATCTTGCATTACCTGCTGAAAAGAATCAATGGCTTGCTCAGTTCTTTCCTGTTGCAGGTAAGCGTATCCTGCCCGGAACGTCTCGGCAAACGTAGGGTTTTCGAGTTCACCGTACAGCCGAATTACTTCTTCGTAGTTTCCAAACTGGTATTCCACCCGCACCTGGTCGGCCAAAGTGTCTTCCCGGTCTTCCATACTCCGGTTAGATAATCCCAGGTAAGGCGACTCTGAAGTAATTTTCTCTTCATACAGTCGCTCAGGCGATAGCGTAGTATACTGAATAGTCAAAAAACCTACTATTAATAGGGTAAGTCCCGCCGCAATGCGTCCGGCCCACTGGAACATAGGTACGGCCTTCACATCTTCATCAACTTCTTGTGTTAGCAGTCGAGGTTCTTCTACTACCGGGGCAATGGTTTCTTCCGGTAAAGTAGCATTCCCTTCTGCCTGCATAGCAGCCCGGATGGCTTTGATTTCGTTACGAAGACCATAGTGCTCTACCAGCGACTGGGCCATTTGGGTATCTTCTACCGTTTGTCGCAGTTCTTCGTCGGCTTGCATCCGCACTTGAAATTGCTGAAGTTCCTGAGTACCCAGGTCGCCCTGTAAATAGCGGTCTATTAGTTCCGCCTGATTCATTTCGTTCATATTATCCATTGGTCAATAAACTTCTAAAGTTTTGCTTCATATCCGGATGCTCATTGAGCATATCCTTTAATTTATTCATACAGCGGTACTTCATGTTGCGGGCCACCTGTTCGGTTTCGTAGCCCATCCGCTGAAAAATTTCCTTCATCGGAAGGTTCTCGTAATAAAACAGCAATAGGATTTTACGGCAGTTCTCGCCCAGAGTCTCCAGCAATTGTAGCAATTGGTTTTTAACTTCATTTTCGCAAATGCTTTCCTGAATATCCTGCTCCTCCTTCTCTGTATGATCGTTATTGTTGGTTTCTCGCATCAGGGCCCGGTTTTGCCGTTTCAGTTCGTTACGCCACAGGTTACGGGCAATAGAGTACAGAAACGTTTTAATACTGCTGTCGCCCCGGAAATTTCCTTTGCGGACGATATTGATAAATACCACTATAGCTTCTTGAAAGAAATCCTCGGCATCTTCGTCGTTTCCGCTATTGGATCGTATGTAGTTGGCTACGCTCTCAAAATTATTGCGGTATAAATGACGAACTACCGGGTCTAAGTCTCTGCTATGGTTTATGGCCTCTATCACTTCTTGGTCGGTATATGACGTTTGTATTTTTTTGTTATTCATAGCTTGGTCAACGTTGGGTAGTAAATTGTAACTAAAATAGAAAAAAAATTTTCTACAATAATGAGCAGCCCCCTGTGGCGGTAGTATTTTTTGGATTTATCGGGTGACATCCGGGTAGACTATGCTACCAATAACAAACACCTAACAACCATGGACCGTCGGTCAATTACTGTTTTATGCGCCATTATCGCGGCTATTTCTCTTCACTGCTGCGATTACCATGGGCATTACCGGCAGGTTCCTTTTTCGGTTCAACAACATTTGGCGGAGCTTCCAGCCTGGCAAGCTCCCCGCAAAATTGAGGTGGATCATGAGCGGAAAAGAGTTTACTGGCTTAATCGTAATGGTGAAATTTGGGCTATTGATTCTGACGGTAGTAAGAAAACACTTATCAACAAAGGCATTGGAGCTGAATTAGGCATCACTTACATTGAGGACTTCACCATTGATTATCAGAATGGTACTCTCTATTTTACTGATCTGATGGATGTGACCACCGGGCTGAGTGCTCTGAAAAGCTCTGATTTACAGGGAAATAACATTAGTACGATAACTAGCTTTCCGAACGAAACTCTGTATGCTATAAAGTGGAACATTGACCAGCAACAGTTATACTACGCTACCCGAGGGGGCAATGAGCATTATCAGGTACATAGGTTGGATGAATCAACTCCTTTGGTAGTTTCCGACCACAAAATTAGTCTCAATAACATTCCTTTAGAAAACTACGGGACTCAAAACACCAGAAGTTACTTGGTTAGCGATCAGTCCACTGGTCATTTTAAGACTCACAAATCTTATTAGCCACAATTAAACTCATCACCGGTAGGGCACAATATTACCATCTTCTACCAGAAAGGCCTTATCCGTTAAATCTAGCATTGCTTCCGGATCGTCGGAGTAGATTTCTACTGTCCGGAAGTTGCTTCTCCCATTGATGTCAAACACGGCAATTTTTTGAACAGACATAAGTTAAAAAGTAGACCCTCATTCCTAAGGAAGTATCGCGGGAGTAGTTTTGAAAGTGATAAAAATATAATTAAATAATGAATTTACTGTATAAATTTATTATTTTTGGCTTTATGGCGCTTTTCAACGAACTCACCGATATAATCACCGAACTGGATTGTACCCAACGTTATCCTTACCTATTACCTGGCGAACTGCTACATCGGTTCAACCGGTTTAGAGAAGCTATGCAACTGGTAGCCACTACCATGAATAACCAGCGGGGGCGGGCGTTTTTACGCAAGTATGAAAATGGCTCCCGAGGACAGCAATTGGGTCAGGTGCGGGCAGATAGCCCTATAGATCGGGATATACTAATGCTGATGACTGAATTTTGTCAGGATGCTAACCAACTGGAAGATCATCTCAAACAATCGTGGAAGCGTAACAATAAGCCATCTGATCGATAATCTAATCTAGTGGCAATACACCACGGGTAGCTCGTCCCAATGGGTAGTGTAGCGCGGTGATCGGTGAGCCTGTCGCATATGCCAGTCGGCTTTAGTACCGCAGGAGGCTAACTTCAGTGTGTTGTGACCGAAACGGTAGTTTACCTCATCCATAATCTTCATAAGAGAACACGGAGTGTTAGCCATAGGCTTCGCTACGGACGAAGAAAATTCTTGTACAATCTCGTCGTTCTCAAATAGGGCAAGCTGGCGATTATCCTCAGGCGTAAGACCAGAGACTATTACTCCACACTTCTGATAATAGAAATTAGGTCGGAAAATACGTTGTAAAGCCTGTTCAGTATAGTGCACTATATGCCGGGTATCATTAGTAGTTTCAGGTAACGGATAGGTGAATGAGTTACGATACTGAGGATGATGCTCATTATGACGATTAGTTTGCACAAAGACGTTTACAAATGCTGCTACACTACGCTGCTCACGCAGTTTCTGGGCGCAGCAAGAAGCATGATGGGCTGCTGCCTCCGATAGGGCACTGTAGCTTGTCTGAAGTTTACCGAAGCTACGAGACGTACAAATATTTTTCTTTGGTTTTTGCACCTGTTCTAACGATAAACAAGGTGTTCCGTGTAACTCATGCCATAATCTCAGACCAACGATGGTCATCTCTTTCTTTACCCACATAGAAGGAGCATCATATAGATCGAGAGCGGTGATAATATTATGTTTGGCGAGACGGGCTGCGTACCGGGAGCCGATACCCCAAAGATCAGATACTGGAGAAAGAGAAAGATACTTTCGAATAAGTCGTGTATCTTCTAGAAGATATACCCCTTTATGCACTCTATTCTTCTTGGCTAGACGGTTAGCAAGCTTGGCTAGAGTTTTGGTCTTAGCTAAACCTATACTGGTTGGGATGCCAGTATGTCTCAAGACTCGGGTACGAAGCGTTCGGCTCAATTCGCTCAGATCTTGACCAGAAAAGGAAGAAAAATCTAAGAACTGCTCATCTACCGAATAAATCTCCAATTCAGGCACTACCTCTTGAATAGTATCTACTACTCGTCGTGCCATACTACCGTAGAGATGGTAATTAGACGAAAGAACCTCCACCTGCTGGCGTTCCAGCAAACTTTTTACTTTGAAATAAGGAGCGCCCATTGGGATGCCCATCGCCTTTGCTTCTTCACTTCGGGCAACAATACAGCCATCATTATTTGACAACACTACTACTGGGCGTTTTTCTAGCTTAGGATCAAAAACTCGTTCACAGCTTACGTAAAAATTGTTGCTATCGATTAATCCTAACATAATCTGCTAACGGCAGTGGTGGATAACGTGGGTGATCACTCCCCAAAGTTTAGGGGCTAAATTTTGAGATGAATTACCAACATCAGCATCGGAAAAGAAGGAATACTGGCCGATAGCTTGTCCGGCAAACTGCATTAGCAAAAATTCACCATTTTGAGTAGCAATCACTAGATCATTCTTCGTGGCGGAAAGGCTACGATCTACTACTAGCAGGTCGCCATCGAAGATATTCAAAGGACTCATACCATTGCCTTTTACTTTAATAAAGTAGCAAGAAGAGGAATGCGCCAACACGTATTCGGTCAGGTCGAGATCGCGGGCAAAAATATCACCTGACAGAAAAGGCAGTTTTTGAAACTGGGCGATGCGTTCGGAAAAAGATTGAGAAGACATAGCGAAAAACGGATAATTTGGTTGATAAGCAAATATATAACTATTAAGAGCATATAATACTTATTTTAAGTATATTTGTTCAACTTCTCAATATTTTGCATTTATCGCAGAACACTCATGCCTTCATCTGAATAGGTTATCTTTCAAATATATAACTATTTAAATATTTTTTATTTTTATTTCGTTTTTTAAGTTGATCTTTCCAGCTATGAATAGGTAAACCCCTAGACGGCCGATATCGCCAAATTGTCTCTTCAGAAAGGTGCAATAATCTTCGGTTTTTCGTAATTTTCTTGAAACTATCTATCAATGAGACGGCACTACCTAACCATGCTACTACTGGCTGGAGTACATATCAGCCTATCAGCTACCCCTCTATCTTCCGACACTACCGATCATCTAACCCTAGCTCAACAGTACCGAGCCCAGGGTGACCGAACCCAAGCCATTGAGCACTATCAATCAGCCAGAGCTGATTTTACTCAAATACAGGATTACTCCAACCTGATATACGTATTTACCCAACTAGCCTCCCTCTACACCGTTGATACCGATACCCACTCTCAAGCTGAAACCTACCTGGATAGTGCCCAGCTAATTCTAGAAGATAAATCGCTGAAAAACGATACTTTAGCTGCCCTCATTTGGTATGAAAAAGCCAAACTAGTAAGAGCGCAACGCGAGCAGTACGTCGCGATAGAATTTTTCAAGAAATCGCTAGAGCTTAAAGAGAAATTTTATGGTGAGGATCATTTGGAAGTAGCTGACAACTTAGAGCAGATAGGAAGAGTATATTTATACAATCTACAAAATCCTTATGCCTCAGAACCCTATCACGAGCAGGCTCTTAAGATTAGAGAGCAGCTAAATAGTGAAGATCGCTCTTACGTCAACTGTTTTTATCATTTGGCTGTCGCAAATCGTATGCAGTACGATTACGAAAAAGCGTTAGCGTATGGGGTTAAAGCTTTAGAGGGGTACAAAAGGCTACCTAAAACCGATTTCGCCGATCTCATGATCGCTAATAGTGCACTGAGCCATACGTATTATAGTATGGATAGTATTGAAAGCGCTTTAGAATATAGTGGGAGAGCTCTCTCAATGGCGGTTCAGGGAGATTTGCTACCATTCATGGATATGGCTCTACACTACAATAATCAAGCTGAGTTACACTTTAGAGCGAAGGCTTTTGATAGTACGATTTATTATGTTCAAAAGGCCTTGTCGTATCAACCGGCATCGGTAACTCTAGCTAACAGCTACCAATATTTGGCTAATGCCTACCGAGAGCAAGAACGGTTAAGTCTGGCATTTCAGTACTATCAGAAAAGTAAGGAGCTTAAAGAGTTAGCTCTGAAAGGGCAGCATACACAACTGGTTACCTTGTACGTTGATCTGGGACAGGCTTTTGCAGCTTGTCATCAAGTGGATAGTGCTTTACACTACTACCGAAAAGCGCTAGTAAGCGCGAAAATCAGCCAACAGACAGAGACGGAAAGTGCTAACGTATCCATTCAGGTTGGAGATGACTTGGCAGCAGTGGAAGAGGTGTTAGAAAATATCATCGATCTACTAAACGAACAATACCACCAAACCCACGACCCGAAATACCTAACACAAGCATTACCGTACTATATGCTCTTTGATCAGTCCATAGATTTGTCTCGGACTAATTATTCTTCCGAAGGCTCTAAGCTACTGCAATCAGGAAAGTACAAGTCCATTTATGAACAGGCCATTGCTAGCTGTTATGAGTTATACCAACATAACCAATCCGATTCCTTACTTGGGCAGGTATTTCATTTTATGGAAAAAAGTAAAGCCATGGTACTGCTAGAGTCTATTAATCAAGCAGAGGCCAACCAGAGTATTTTACCTGACTCACTAGTACGGCAGTACCATTCGTTGCAAGCGCAACGAGCCTACTGCCAATCTGGACTTATTGACGCCCGGAGGAATACTTCTAATAGTTTTACAGTGCGTGATTGGCAACAGCAAAAGGCCGATATTTTACGAAAAATAGATGCCCTACGCCGTAATATCCAGGTTCACTATCCTAATTACTACAACGTAGCGTACTCAGAAATCACTATACAGTTAGATAGCATTCAAGAATATCTAGCCCCTCACCAACCCTTGGCATCCTATTTTTGGGGAGACTCAGCAGTATACGCACTGATGATTACGTCGGGTGATGTGAAAATACACCAAATTAAAGACATTTCTACACTCAAAAATGCCATTTCTCAGTATCAAGACGCGCTGGTTAATGATCGGGTAGAAGACCCTTCTTACGTTAACTTTCTTCAATTTCAGGTAGGTGCTCATACCCTGTATCAAACTCTGCTCGAGCCAATATTGCCCGATTATGCTATTGAACACCTTACTGTTGTGCCGGACGGCGAGCTTACTACTATTCCCTTCGAGAGCTTTATTACCTCTACGATAGAAAGTGGTCGAAATGATGTTAGGTACCAAGCGTTACCCTATCTCATAAAGCAGTACGATATTTCGTACGAATACTCATTGAGTATTGCCTTCGGGGAAAAACGAGATAGCAAGACAGAAGGAGATAACGAAGAGCTAACGGTAACCGCTTTTGGTATTAAGAACTTTGATAAATTACCGGGCGGACAGCAGTACTCTCGTTTAGGCGGAGCTGAACGAGAGGTGCGCTATATTCAGGAGAAATTTCCGAAGGCTCAGATTTTTTTAAACGCTGATGCAACTGAAATACAATTTAAACGACACGCGCCTGAAGCTGATTTGTTACACGTAGCCACTCATGGTATGGCTAACTTGAATAATCCTTTCGCTTCTCAGTTTATTTTTTATCCCGAAGGGGCTGAAGATGGTAAACTCCATTTATACGAATTGTACAACATACCGCTGAAAGCCAAAGTGCTATTGTTAACCGCTTGTGAATCTGGAGTGGGGAAGCATTATGCAGGTGAAGGGAATTTTAGTTTGGCCCGAAGTTTTGTGTACGCCGGTTGCAAATCTGTCGTGATGTCGCTATGGCAAATAAATGACATTATCACTGAGCAAATGATAAAAGGTATTTACGATCAATTGAAGAATCAGCAAACTACTAGCAAGTCGTTGCAGAACATAAAAATTGCCCTAATTGAGGGTGGAACCTACGCACACCCCCAGTGCTGGGCGGGTATGGTTCCTTTAGGAAACGTAAGCCTTGAATACCATGAGCAAAACTACACTAAATACGTTATAGCAATACTCATGGTATTAGTGCTAGGTGCTATTCTGCTACGCTACAAACTACGGTCATTTACCAGCGATAGAGATGTGATACACTCCTAATTTACATATGTAACGGCCCATGAAAAGCTTCTAAGGTAGGCTTAAGAAGCAACGGCTTCCTCAGGGGCAGCGGCTTTCTCTTCTATTGTAGCTACCTTGTAACGGGGTAGTGGCGTCTCTTCTACTGCTTCTAGCACCTTATCAACCTCTACAAATCGCATTACGGTACTTGGTATATTATCTACATCTACGTGTAGGTCACCTATAATATTGGTATGCTCTTCTCTTTTATGAAGTATTATTTCACAAACGCCTTTGTATCGGCATATGAAGTGAACTTTACTGCCTTCTTCAATCTTTTTAAAATTCTTAACCACATTGCTCTTGGCTACGAAGTATTGAAGCTGGCCGGTTTCGTCATCTAATAGTATACCGTCAATATGAGCGATATCAAATCCTTCATTGTCTTTAAAACCTATACTACTAAGCATAGGGTCATTACCTGAAATCTGATAGCTCCGATTATTTTCATCTACTACTTTTTGTAGCAGATTAGCCTCTTGGTTGAGAAGGCATTTTGTAAGCCTAAATTTTATTTCTTCTGCTATTTGAAGCTCGTCTTTATAGGTTGCTTTCTGACTGGAAATATACTCCTCAATCATAGTCTTGATATTTTCTTCACCATCGCTATTAGTAGCAAGCGAATGGATACCTGCGAAAATGACATCAATTTCAGATTCAGAACTAAGGGGGCGAATTTTTGAGAAAAACTGCTTTAGATCAGGGCTGAGTGAGCGAAAATCTGATAAGAAATTTTCAGTCTCTTCTTTAGGAGGATTCAACTTTCTTAAAAAGTTATCAGTCTCCTTGTTAAGGAAACATATTCTTTTCAATGATTTAGGTTCAGCACTAATAACTCGTCCGCTTCCCATAATTGTAAAAGGTTTAAGGTTAGTAAATGGATTTTAGTATATCTTGAGCCTGGGGGCCGTAGTCTTCGGTATCTTCTAGCAAGCTAAAGTGGCGGCGGGCACCACTCTCATTATTTAGTTTCAGGTAAGCCAAGCCTAAGTACCAGTGGGTACGTTGTTCGGTCCGGCGGTCTAGGTCGGGATAGGTTAGAACCTGCTTTAGTGCCTTTACCGCTTCTTCGGGTTGTTTGTCGCTCAGGTAGGCGTTTCCAAGGTACAGCCATACGTAGGGACGGTCTTCCTGAGTGCTAGCCTGGGTAAATAGTTCAATGGCCTGGGGGTAGTCTTTTTCGTAGTAGGCTTCAAAGGCTTCGGGCAGTACAAATCCGTCGTCGCTGCTGCCACGGGTGGCTCCCCCTAAGGCTTGGTAGGGTTGAAAATGCTCGTTAAATAAGCGGGCGTAGCGCTGGTGGTCCTGCTGCCAGTATACAGGAAAAGCGATCATCAATATTACCAACGAAGCAGCGGCTCCCCGTAAGAGCCACTTTGTTGAAACGGGATGCTGATAAGACTTGGCCTCAATAGCCCGGGCTTCAGCCTCTAGTTGCCGTATTTGCTGCCAATTTTCCTGCTCGCCATAGTACCGGATACCTTCGGTAATACTGCGGTAATCTGCTATCCTCTGCTGTAACGCTTCGCTCTCATTTATCTTCATCTCAAATTCTAGCCGTTCTATTTCAGTCATCTCTTCGTCGAGGTAGCGTTGAATAGTGCTATCGTCAATCTTCTCCATTAATCTACTTTCTTAGTTGTTTCAAGCATTTCCCTAATACGCTTCATACACTTGTACTTCTGGTTCTTGGTGGATGCCGCGTTCTTATAGCCAAGCTTGTTAGCAATATACTCCATCGACCGGTTTTCATAGTAAACCATGATCAACATTTGGCGATGAGGCGGATCTAACTGCTGTAGAGCCTGCTCAATCTGACGGTACTGTATCTCCTTTTCTTGTTTCCGAGTAGCATCTTCATCATAATTACTAACTTTTTCTTCATCAATACTATATTCGTAGCGGACATTACTCCGCTGCTGTTCGTGCAGTTTGTTTTTTCCTATACCAAACAGGTAAGTTTTAATAGATGCCGTAATATGTGTGAGCTTACCGCTCTTGATCTGATTATAGAAGGCAAAAAACGCGCACTGGTACATTTCCCGGGCGTCATCTTCCGAACAGTGATACTTTTTCTGCATCCACCGGATAAACTCTTGCCGATACCGTTGGTAAATCTGACTGGTAACACCCTGATCGCCTTCCCGAATACGAGCTATAGTTTCGTTATCCTTCATAAGTAGGTTATGGTATAGGTTAGTAGCTGTATTCCTGGAATGTCACCTCAATTCACTAATAATATAGAGAAATTCTTAGAAAAATCTATTGTAAAAAACGGAGATGCTGCAATATCTTACCCATCGGCATCTCGTCAAATTGAGAACTTGATAGTGGGAATGGCGCAGTTAAAAAGAGGTCTTGGTCAGAAACGATTGTGAATTTATGGCTAGCGCAATAAGCCGGTTGGCTACTGATTTGATATACTATAGAAAACCGATTACTAAGAGTATATCAAGGTTATATCTCTACTAAATACTTCAAGAACCGTTTGGGCACGTGCTGCAAGTGTAGTTTGAGATTGCGCCGCTCGGGAATATCCACACTCCGGAAGTACGTTTGCCACAATTGCTGATAATCCTTCTCAGCGGTGGTGAGTAACTCTTCCGAAATTGTTCGCTGCTGAGCGAAAGATAAGGTGACAAAGTGGTACTGATGTGGCTCGTAGTACAGGCCGTATTTCCGCTTAGCATCATATATTAGCCAGCGAAAGGCCGGATAGCGTTCTGTAAAGTGAGGAGGTAGCAAGGGTAGTACATTAAAATCAGGAGTAATTAAAGCGATGAATAAGCCATCTTCAGTTTGCTGAAAGCGGACGAAGGCGTGCATGCGGTGTACCTCTCGGTGAATCTGCTTTTGAATACGATGTAATTGCAGAACGACCGGTTCGCGAAAATTATCTAGTATATTCTCTGGACTACTTACGGTTAGTTTTACGAAACGGTAAATTAGCATTTCTACCTGCGGTTGTTCCGACAAAAAGGCGTGGTACAACATCTCTACTGCCTTCGGTCCGCAACGTTGGCTTAGACCCGCTTTTACTCGCTGACTTTGCGCACGGTTGGACGGGACGAATACCGGATTGCCGAATAGGCCGGGCTGAAAACTGCTCTCCTCTACAATTTCTTCGGCAGCCGCTTTTATCCGAAAGCTTTCAAAAATAGCCGATAGCAAGCCTTCAAATGATCCATCGTAGGTGAAAGTCATACTATTTGAACAGGGCTAGCTGGGATGAGTGCTTGCGAGAACGCTCGCTTAAGATACGTTGCTTCAGATGGTCAGGATCAAAACCCAGCCAGCGAAAATCCGGCTCAGCCGTAATTAGAAAGTAGCGGGCTCGCTTCCAGACAATACCAATCTTCCGCAGATGTTCAGCCCGAAGCTTGCCAAACCGCCGGGCTTGTACAATCTTTTGGGCTGATTTTACCCCTATGCCCGGAATCCGCAAGATTAATTCGTAGGGTGCCGTATTTACATCTACTGGAAATTGCTCTGGGTGTCGTAGAGCATACCCTAGTTTGGGGTCAACCTCCTGATCCAGGTCAGGATGCTGGTCATCTACCAGTTCATTCACATCAAATCCGTAAAAACGAAGTAACCAGTCTGCCTGGTACAACCGATTCTCCCGAACCAGGGGTGGGCTATGCAGCATCGGTAATCGTTGGTCGTTGCTAATAGGTACGTAGCCGGAATAATACACCCGCCGCAGTTGCTGATGTTGATATAAGCTATTAGCTAGATGCAAAATACGATAGTCGTTCTCCGGGGTAGCTCCCACTACCAGTTGGGTGCTCTGGCCACCGGGGGCAAATGTAGGAGCCGAACGAAGGGTTTTCTTTTCTTCCTGGTAGCCAGTGATAGATTCGGCCAGATAATTCATGGGCTGGTAAGCCGAAGCATAATCTTTCTCCGGTGCTACCTTCTTGAGACTTTCTTCTGAAGGAATTTCCAAGTTCACGCTGAGTCGGTCGGCGTGCAAACCTGCTTCGTGCATCAACTCATCGCTGGCTCCCGGAATAGCCTTCAAGTGAATGTAGCCATTGAATTTATGTTCGGTGCGTAGCTTCTTGGCAATTCGTACCAACCGCTCCATTGTATAGTCGGCATTCTTAAAAATTCCTGAGCTTAAAAAAAGCCCTTCAATGTAATTTCGTTGGTAAAAATTGATCGTTAAATTAACAACTTCCTGCACAGTAAAAGCGGCTCGCTTCACATCATTTGACCGACGGCTCACGCAATAGGCACAGTCAAAAATACAGTAGTTAGTCAGCAAAATTTTCAGCAGCGAAACGCAGCGCCCGTCTTGTGTATAGGTGTGGCAGATACCCATTCCTTGGGAATTACCCAATCCATCCTTACTATTTTTTCGGTAACTACCGCTAGAAGCACAGCTCACATCGTATTTGGCCGCATCGGCCAGAATGGCTAATTTCTCATCAATTCGTTCAATCATATTCCAATATTAAGTATTTTATACTTAAAAAAAGTATATTAGATGAAGTGTCTTTATCCAAATTATATCAAGCAGGTAGAGTACTGGTTTGAAATTTAAGGGGAAACTAAATTTAGCTATCAAATTAAAGTTGTTTTTGAAAATTGGCTAATCTTTGAGTAGATTAATACATATCTCGCTGCTGAAGATATATGCAATCCAACCTATCTAAAATCAGTGAACCTACTCAGGATGATACAACCAACGAGGTTGGATTGGAAGCTGAGCTATGGCAGGATTTTAAATCGGGTGATGCGGCTTCATTTGCGCTGATCTATCAGAAATTTTTTCCCATACTGTTTTCGCAGGGTCTGCGGACCTGCCATGATACGGAAATTGTAAAGGACTGTATTCAGGACTTGTTTGTCTACATCTGGAACCACCGTAGTACGCTATCGGATACCAACTCCATCAAGTACTATTTATGGGTGGCTCTGAAAAGAAGAATACACCGAACCATAGCGCAACAACAAAGTTCCTCACTGGAAGAGACATATATGCTGGCTATTACCGAAGAAGGTACCGATCAACAGTTGATTACTGAGGAAATTAATCAGGAGAAAAAGGAGCAAGTATACCGAGCTTTACAAGCACTTACCAAGCGGCAGCGGCAAGCCGTACAACTGAAATTTTTTGAGAACCTCAAGAACGAAGAAATTGCCGAGCGCATGTCGATTAGGATTGAAGCAGTGTATAATCTCATCTCTAAATCACTGATCCTACTTCGTAAAGCATCTATCAAGTCTATTCTTCTACTTATCGTCACTAAGCTTTTCTGATAGTTCAAAGAAAAAAAGTTTTTGTTGTCAAATATTTAGCAGTTAGGATAAATAATTATCGATACTGTAAAAGTTGAAAATAAGCTAAGTTTTTTGATGAGATTTTGCTGCTGAGCGGCTCTTACTAGTACTACAATACAACAACCATGAACTACGCTCACTATTCTGCCGCTGAGCTAGCCCAGGATTCTTATTTTCAACGTTGGGTTCTGGGCCAAGATACATCCGCTCAGAAATTTTGGTCAAAATGGCTGCTAGAGCATCCTGAGAAGCATTCCGAGGTAAAAGAAGCTATTAGGATTGTTCAACTGCTGGAATTCACTCCTGAGCTAGAACAGAATCAGCACTTTGTTGATGTATGGAAGAAGGTTCATGTTCAAACGCTAGGTAAACCGCAGCAACCTCGCTGGCTACGGGCCGCTGCTGTGTGGGGTGGTTTGATACTACTAAGTGGCGCACTTGTTTTCTGGCTTACCCAAAGCTCTCCGACCCAAACCTGGCAGACCGAAGCAGAGAGAGGTGTCTATACGCTACCAGACGGTTCGTCGCTCACGCTGAATGCCTACTCTTCGGCTTCGTACCAAGCTACTGATGATGGTCATCGTCAAGTGCATCTCTCGGGTGAAGGATTTTTTCAGGTAGAGAAAAAGAATAATTCGGCAGGAGAACCCACTCGGTTTACGGTGTATACCAGTACCGCTACAGTTGAAGTGTTGGGAACAACCTTTAGTGTGACCGAAGGGGAGAGAAGTACGCAGGTAGTGCTATCTTCTGGACGGGTGAAAGTAATTTCGCCTCAACAGTCTTCCATTCAAATGCAACCCGGCGATTTTGTGGAAGTTTCGGCTCAGGATTCGGTGCTGCTGAGCAAGCAGGTGAACCCGCAGTTGTATACCTCCTGGCTGGAAGATGAAGCTTCGTTTGAGCAAGCTTCGTTACCCGAAATTTTAGACTGGATAGAAGATCGCCACAATAAAGCGGTAGTTATTGACAGCAGTGTTAACGTACCCGATTCTGCCACTTTTACAGCCACTGTGCCAAATGGGGACTTAAACGTGCTACTGGAAGCACTCGCTATTACTTATAAGCTCACGATCAATCAAGATAATCAGTCGATCTACATACAGATCCGACCGTGACAGACCAATATTTTTTTTACTCCTAAACCTTCAACCTATGATGAACCGATCAACAACCTTTTTAAGAAAAACCCTCTCGCTGCTGCTAGGCGTACTGTGGGTTTATTCATCGGTAAGTGCCCAGTCACCGGTAGCTTTGGCCGAAGACGTATCAGCTCAGTACCGCCCTGATCAACCCGGAAAGAAGCAGGTGCTGCTTACCCAGTGGCTGAAGGAGCTGGAAAGTAGTTACGCTATTAACTTTGGCTACGCCGATCAGGATGTGAAGGATAAGTACGTGGTTCCAACCACCGAGAAAAGCGCTACCCTGGAAGAGCGTCTCGACTACGTGCTACACCCTCATCAACTAAGGTATCAGAAGCTTAACGCCAGTTTCTACCTTATCCGCTCCGCCGATGCTAAAACCAAAGCAGTACCTAAACTGGAGAGGAACAATCCCCACGCGAAAGAGAAGAGCGCATTAACTCCCCCAACTAATCTGCTAGCAAGAGCCGCTACCGGAGTGCGTGATATTACGGTTCTGGAGCAGAATGTTTCCGGAACCGTAACCGATGAGGCCAACGAACCGCTACCGGGGGTAAACGTGCTGGTGAAAAATACAACCGTAGGTACCGTAACCGATATTGATGGTAACTACCAGCTTACCGCTCCGGATGATGCTACCACCCTTGTATTTTCTTCCGTGGGCTATACCGTAATGGAAGTAGAAATTAACGGGAGATCTACCATTAATGTAAGCCTAAGTCCCGATGTAACCGAACTAGGTGAAGTAGTAGTAACCGCGTTGGGTATCAAGAAGGAAGCCAAGAAGCTAGGCTACGCTACCGCTACGGTAGAACCGGAAGAGATTACCGTCAACCGTACGACTAACTTTATGAATGCCCTGCAAGGAAAAATCGCGGGGGTAAACATATCCTCGCAGGCAACGGGGTCGGCCGGAACTAGTAAAATCCGGATTCGGGGGCAGTCTTCGTTTGCCGGGCAAAACAGTCCACTGATTGTAGTAAACGGAGTGCCCATTGATAACTCTAACTTTGGAGTAACCGCCGGTAACCGGGGAGACGATGCGGCCATTGGCAACCGTACTGGTAACAACTCCGATGGAGGCGATGGACTAAGTAGTATCAACCCCGACGATATTGAAAGTATGACTGTGCTAAAGGGAGCTGCCGCGGCGG